>CACYBO010000001.1 GCA_902772685.1 uncultured Eubacteriales bacterium
CCAGCTTCTGATCTTGTCCGGGGAAGCAAGTCCAATCTGCAGGGCTTCAAAATTGTTCATTTCGTAATTTGTGTTCTCACTCATTTTGTATACCCCCTTCTTAGTCTTCCGCCGATTCAACATCGGATCCGCTGTCTGCCTGTTCAATCTCTTCGATATCCTGCTCGTTGAGATCTATAATTTCTTCTTCCTCGATGATTTCGAAGTTTTCGTCTTCTTCCTCCTCGAGCTCTTCTTCGAGGAATTCATCCTCTTCTTCCTCGGCCTCTTCGTATTCCGCCTCGGCTTCCTCTTCCAGTCTTCTGGCGTCGATCTCACGGTCTACCATTCTCTCGATCGCCGCGATTCCGTCTGCCTCAGTCTCTTCTTTTATCTCGATCTCCTCGCTGTTCTCATCGAGCACCTTGATGTCTAAGCAAAGGCTCTGCATCTCTTTGATGAGTACCTTGAACGACTCAGGTATACCAGGTTCAGGAATATTTTCGCCCTTGACGATCGCCTCGTATGTCTTAACACGTCCGACGATATCGTCTGACTTGACTGTCAGGATTTCCTGAAGTGTGTAAGCAGCACCGTATGCTTCCAGAGCCCATACTTCCATCTCACCGAAACGCTGTCCGCCGAACTGGGCTTTTCCGCCGAGCGGCTGCTGTGTAACGAGGGAGTATGGTCCTACGGAACGTGCGTGGATCTTGTCATCTACCAGGTGGTGGAGCTTGAGCATGTACATGTAACCTACAGTTACAGGGTTGTCGAAGTATTCTCCCGTTCTGCCGTCTCTCAGCCTCAGCTTACCGGTTTCACTGAATCCGGTCTCCTCCAGAAGGTTGATGATATCCTTCTCATTGGCACCGTCGAATACCGGCGTTGCGATGTACCAGTCTTTGCTCTTCGCGGCAAGGCCGAGATGAACCTCCAGTACCTGTCCGACGTTCATACGTGAAGGTACGCCCAGAGGATTGAGCATGACCTGCAGTGACTGTCCGTCTTCCAGGAACGGCATATCATTCTCAGGAAGGATTCTGGAAATTACACCCTTGTTTCCGTGTCTTCCTGCCATCTTGTCGCCGACCTGAATCTTTCTCTTCGTAGCGATGTATACTCTGACCAGTTTGTTCACGCCAGGTGAGAGCTCGTCGCCGTTCTCTCTTGAGAAGATCTTGACATCAACAACGATACCCGTCTCTCCATGAGGGACCTTGAGGGAAGTGTCTCTGACTTCTCTGGCCTTCTCACCGAAGATCGCTCTCAGGAGTCTCTCCTCTGCAGTCAGTTCTGTCTCACCCTTAGGAGTTACTTTTCCTACGAGGATGTCGCCTGAATCAACTTCCGCACCGATTCTTACGATACCTTCCTCATCCAGATCCTTGAGGGCGTCTTCGCCGACATTCGGTATATCTCTTGTTATTTCTTCCGGTCCGAGCTTGGTGTCTCTGGCCTCGGACTCATATTTCTCAATATGGATGGACGTGAGAACGTCTTCCATAATAAGTCTTTCGTTGAGGATGATAGCGTCCTCGTAGTTGTAACCTTCCCACGTCATGAAGCCGATGAGGAGGTTCTTGCCCAATGCTACTTCGCCGTTGGCCGTGGACGGACCGTCAGCGATGACTTCGCCGGCATCAACGTGCTCACCCTTGAATACTATCGGTCTCTGGTTGATGCATGTTCCCTGGTTGGACCTCTTGAACTTGAGGAGAACGTAATCGTCATCTCCTTCGCCATCATCACGGGTGATCTTGATCCTTGTAGCGTCTACGAAGGATACAGTTCCAGCATGTTTTGCAAGCTGTACTACGCCTGAGTCTCTTGCTGCCTTGTACTCGATTCCTGTACCGACCATTGGAGCTTCCGTGACCATGAGCGGAACAGCCTGACGCTGCATGTTGGATCCCATGAGCGCACGGTTCGCGTCGTCGTTTTCAAGGAACGGAATCATAGCTGTTGCAACGGATACTACCTGCTTCGGGGATACGTCCATGTAATCCACCGCTTCTCTCGGCACCAGGTCGATGTCGCCGCCCTTGCCTCTGGCCGCAACCTTGAAGTTGACGAAGTGACCCTGGCTGTCCAGCGGCTCGTTAGCCTGCGCAACGATCTTATCCTCTTCATCATCCGCTGTCAGATAGTGAATTTCCTCTGTAACAATGCCGGTTTCTTTATCTACTACTCTGTACGGAGTCTCAATGAATCCATACTGATTGATTACGCCATAAGTAGTCAGTGAACCGATCAGTCCGATGTTCGGACCTTCAGGTGTCTCGATCGGACACATTCTCCCGTAGTGTGAGTGGTGAACGTCTCTGACTTCAAATCCGGCTCTCTCTCTTGAGAGTCCGCCAGGTCCCAGAGCTGACAGTCTTCTCTTATGAGTGAGCTCTGCCAGAGGGTTCGTCTGGTCCATAAACTGCGACAGCTGGGAACTTCCGAAGAACTCCTTGACTGCTGCTGTTACAGGTCTGATATTCATCAGGGACTGCGGAGTTACCTCTGCGATATCCTGCGTGTTCATTCTCTCCTTGATGGTTCTCTCCATTCTGGTCAGACCGATTCTGATCTGATTCTGAAGAAGTTCACCCACTGTTCTGAGTCTTCTGTTGCCCAGGTGGTCGATATCATCAATATTGCCGATACCGTAATTGAGGTTGAGCAGATAGCTGACGGAGGCAACGATATCAGCCACCAGTATGTGCTTCGGTGACAGTTCGTTCTTGCGCAGTTTCAGCGCTTCTTTGATTTCATCCTCACCTGCGTCGGCATTTTCTGCCAGGATGTCCATCAGGACAGGATAATAAACCCTGTCTGCAATCTTAAGATCTGAAATATCAAACTCAATATACTGGTCGATATCTACAAACTGGTTTCCGATTACCTTTGTGGACTGATTCTCATCGATGTTGCTGCGCACCATAACGGAATAGATGCCAGCGTTCTCGATCTGTCTCGCCAGCTCCTTGCTTACGCGCTGTCCCTTTTCTGCGAGGATCTCACCTGTATTAGGATCCGTTACATCCTCATCCACAATGTTGTCAGCCAGTCTGTTGTACAGACCGAGTTTCTTGTTGTATTTATATCTTCCTACCTTAGCGAGGTCATAGCGCTTCGGGTCGAAGAACATGGAATTAAAGAGCTGGGTGGCGCTCTCCGTTGTAGGAGGTTCGCCCGGTCTCAGTCTCTTGTAGATTTCCTTGATTCCATCTTCATGGTTCTTTGTCGGATCCTTCTCTATTGTCTTGAGAATTCTAGGCTCCTCGCCAAGAAGATTCAGGATTTCCTCATCCGTGCCGTAGCCGATTGCTCTCAAAAGAGTTGTGATCGGCTGCTTTCGGTTTCTGTCCACTCTAACAGAAAGGACTTCGTTTGAATCCGTTTCATATTCCAGCCAAGCTCCTCTGTTAGGAATCACCTGTGTTGAAAACAGGTTCTTACCTGACTTGTCGATCTCCTTATCGTAGTAAGGTCCCGGTGAACGCACGAGCTGCGTAACAACAACTCTCTCCGCACCGTTGTAAATAAAGGTACCCTTCTCCGTCATGAGCGGGAAATCTCCCATGAAGACTTCCTGGTCCTTTACTTCCTTGATCTCACCATTTTCTTTGTTGATGAGCCTTACCTTGACCTTAAGAGGAACTGCATAGGTAACATCGCGTTCCTTGCACTCCTCCTGTCCGTACTTCGGAGGATCTGAAAGTGAATAGTCGATGAATTCGAGAACGAGATTATCCGAGTACTCCTTAATAGGTGAAACGTCCTCAAAAACCTCACGAAGACCTTCTTCAACAAACCACTTGTAGGAATCTGTCTGAATCTGAATAAGATTCGGCATCTCCGCTACTTCGTTTATTTTTGAGAAGGTCATTCGCTGTGTTCTTCCTAACTTGATAGGATTTGGCATTATTATCTCTCCTTAAAAACTTAACAAACTACAGTTACAGGGCAATTTAATAATATACCACTGAGTTGTCAAGGTGTCAAGGAGTATTGCGTATTTTTTTAACCGATGTTTTTTATGAGATTTATCATCTCTATTGCGGAGCAAGCGGCGTCATACCCCTTATTCCCCGCCTTGGTTCCTGCGCGCTCGATTGCCTGTTCGATCGTGTCAGTTGTTACGATACCGAAGAGCGTCGGTACGCCGGTCTTGAATCCAACCTGCGCGATGCCTTTGCTCGTCTCAGCGCATACCAGGTCGTAATGGCTCGTGGAGCCTTTGATGACTGCTCCCAGGCAGATGACCGCGTCGTACTTTCCGGATTCGGCCATCTTCTTGGCGATGATCGGAATTTCGAAAGCACCCGGCACCCACGCCAGATCAATATCTTCATCCTTTACCCCGTGACGGACCAGCGCGTCCTGCGCTCCGCCGATGAGCTTTGATACGATGAATTCATTGAACCTCGCAGCAACGATTCCAACTTTGATTCCTTTTGCGACTACATTTCCTTCTAACTTATTCATGGCTTCTCCCTTCTTTAACAATTCCGTTCTTTTATTTGTAATTGGTCATGTGATCCATTTTTTCCTGTTTCGTCTTGAGGTACAGGTAATCGAACTTCTGCGGTCTGATCTGAATCGGAACCCTCTCTTCGATGGTGATGCCGTACCCTGCAAGTCCCGTGATCTTCTTCGGATTGTTCGTCAGCAGACGCAGACGTCTTGCGCCGATGTCCCTGAGAATCTGCGCGCCGATTCCATACTCTCTCATATCCGCCGGGAATCCCAGCATGATGTTGGCCTCGACAGTATCGTATCCCTGCTCCTGGAGTTCGTAGGCCTTGAGCTTATTGAGCAGGCCGATGCCTCTGCCCTCCTGCCGGAGGTAAAGGATAACTCCTCTTCCTTCTTTCGCTATCATTCTCATTGCCTGATGCAGCTGCTCACCGCAGTCGCATCTTGCGGAGCCGAAGACATCACCGGTAAGACACTCAGAGTGCACACGGCACAGCACCGGTTCACCATTATCCACATCTCCCATCACAAGAGCGACGTGGTGATCGCCGTTCAGCAGGTTTTCGTAGCCCATGATCTTAAATTCCCCGAATCTGGTAGGCAGTTTCGCGTCGGCTTCCCTCCGGACCAGACTTTCATTGGCAAGTCTGTATTTGATGATTTCATCTATCGTTATGACTGTGAGATCATGCTTCTCCGCGAATTCCAGCAGCTCGGTGGTCCGCATCATTGTTCCGTCTTCACGCATAATCTCGCAGCAAAGGCCGCAGGGCTTCAGCCCGGCCAGTTTCATCAGATCAACTGTCGCTTCGGTGTGGCCGTCCCTGACAAGCACGCCGCCCTCTTTCGCCCTGAGCGGAAACATGTGGCCCGGTCTTCTGAAGTCCTGAGGCCTGACGCCGTCTTCCGCACACTTCATGGCGGTGTAGGATCTCTCCTCAGCCGAGATGCCGGTCGTCGTATCCACGTGGTCTATGGATACTGTGAACGCTGTGCTGTGATTATCCGTGTTGACACTGACCATCTGCTCCAGCCCCAAACTGTCGCATAGCTCGCCGCTCATCGGCATGCATATGAGACCTTTTGCCTCTGACGCCATGAGATTCACATTCTCTGTCGTCGCGAATTCAGCGGCGCAGATCAGATCTCCCTCATTTTCTCTGTCCGGATCATCGATTACGAGAATCACTTTGCCTGCTTTAATATCCCGCAGAGCCTCGTCAACTGTTCCAATCTCTTTATTCATGTCTCCTCCTTATATGGTCAACTGTTCTATATAAACCCGTTTTCGCGCAGAAAGTCCTCGGTGAGCCCGCCGCTCCGCTCTTCCGGTGCGGGCTGCATGAGTTTCTCAACGTACTTTCCTATTATATCTGTCTCCAGATTCACCAGACTGCCCTCCCTGAGGCTGCTGAGATTCGTCATCTTCTGCGTGTGCGGGATGATCGACACACTAAATGATTCATCATCTACCTTTGCCACTGTCAGACTGATTCCATCTATTGTTATAGAACCTTTTTCCACGATATAACGCAGAACCCCGGGCGCTGTCTTTATCTGATACCAGATGGCGTTATCATCTCGCCGTATTTCCGCCACAGTTCCCGTCCCGTCAATATGACCTGAGACTATGTGGCCTCCGAATCTTCCGTCCGCCGGCATCGCCCGTTCGAGGTTTACAGGACTTCCCGCCGCCAGTCTGCCGAGTGAACTCCTGTCCAGAGTTTCCGGCATAGCATCTGCCGTGAAATATGTGCTCCCGAGTGAAGTTACGGTCAGGCACACACCGTTTACTGCAATGCTGTCACCGATTCTGCTGCCCTCCAGCACAAACCCGCAGCCGATCGTGAGCACGCATGAACTGTCCCCCCGTCTTATGGCCTTGATGCTCCCTACTTCTTCTATTAATCCTGTGAACATTTACTTCTCCTTCTGATACCTCGGATACCCTGTGATACGCACGTCGCTGTCTATGGTACTTACTTCTATATCCTCGAGTTTGACCGCATGAGCCATGTCTTCCGCACCTTTCCCTCCGATAGGAGCCGGCGCGTCTTTTCCCCCGATCAGGAGTCCGCCGACGTACACGTAAACTTTGTCTACGATTTCCGATGCAAAGGCTGAAGCGTTTATGCCGCTCCCGCCTTCTATGAGAACGCTGTCGATCTTTCTCTCACCGAGCCGCGTCATCAATTCTGCCAGATCAACAGTATCTCCTCCTGTGCAGAGAACCGTTATGCCGGCCTGTTCAAGCTGTGAGGCTTTTGCCCTTCCCTCCGGTGCGGCAAGAGTTTTTTCTGTTCCTGCAATAATAGTCGGAATCTTCTTCGCTGTTTTTACGATTTGAGAGTCCACCGGGATCCTCAGTTTCGAATCGCAGATTATGCGGACAGGATCCACGCCTTCTTCCTCTCTGCAGTTCAGCATCGGATCATCCGCAAGCACTGTTCCAATGCCCGCCAGAATACCGCTGTAGCGTTTTCTGAGCATGTGGACCTGCTTCCTCGCCGCTTCTCCGGTTATCCACTTGGAGTCCCCTGACGCGCAGGCTATCTTGCCGTCTGTGGACATTGCATATTTAGCGGCAACAAATGGCCTTCCTGTACTTATATAATGGAAGAATACTTCATTCAGCTTCCGGCACTCCTCCTCCAGAATCCCGGTCACAACCTCGATGCCGTGTTCCCGCAAAATCCGTACTCCACCGCCTGCAACCCTGGGATTCGGATCCACGTTACCGATGAAAACGCGTCCGATTTTCTTCTCGATGATGATTTCCGTGCAAGGCGGGGTTTTGCCGTAGTGGCAGCAAGGCTCCAGCGTCACATAAAGATCAGCTCCCGCGGGATCCTCTTCGCACCTCAGAAGCGCATTGCGTTCTGCATGATATTCACCGTATTTCTCATGGTACCCTTCGCTGATTATCTTCCCGTCCTTGACGACGACACATCCTACCATCGGGTTTGGAGACGTTCTGCCCTCGCCAAGCCGTGCCAGTTCCAGCGCTCTGTACATGTACTCTTCTCTTGTTTTCATAAAAACAGACCCTGTGGTGAATCCACAGGGTCAGCTAACCAAATACAACAATGCAAAAAGCACTGTCTATCGATCTTCTCCCATCCAGACTGTACTGTCGGCTCCGGAATCACACCGGATCTGCTCCGAAGAGCTCGCGGGCTTTACCGCCGGTAGGGAATTTCACCCATCCCTGAAGATTCTTCTTTGTTATTCGTTTGTACTTACTGTTATTATAGCAGTGAAATTACTTCAGTTCAACTACAGCGCCAACTTCTTCCAGCTGAGCCTTGAGTGTTTCTGCTTCTGCCTTCTCGCAGCCTTCCTTTACGTTTGAAGGAGCGCCGTCAACCAGAGCCTTTGCTTCCTTAAGTCCGAGGCCGGTGATCTCTCTTACAGCCTTGATGACCTTAATCTTCTCAGCACCGATCTCCTTCAGTACTACTGTGAATTCGCTCTGCTCTTCTTCTGCGCCTGCTGCGCCGTCAGCTGCTGCTACAACAACGCCTGCCGCTGCGCTTACGCCGAATTCTTCTTCACATGCTTTAACCAGTTCGTTCAGTTCCAGGACTGACATTTCCTTTATAGCTTCAATGATCTGATTCTTATCCATTTTATTTCTCCTTATTTTATTAATCGATTTCAAATATTAATTGATTATTCTGCTTTTGATTCTGCAATCTGTGATACAACTCTAGCAAAGTTTGCAATTGGTGACTGGATGCTTCCCATGAACTTGGAAATAAGTGCATCTCTTGACGGGATTGAAGCGATTTGGGTGATACCGTCCTTGTCATAGTATTCACCTTCTACGAAACCGCCCTTGAACTCCATCTTCTTGAACTCTTTGATCGCCTCGTTGAGAACTCTTGCAGGGGCTGTTGCATCGTCATAGCTGAATGCAAATGCACTTGGTCCTTCGAGGACGTCCGCCATTGCTGCATAGTCTGTTCCGTCGATAGCTCTCTTTACGAGTGTGTTCTTATAAACAGTGTAATCAACATTGGCTTCACGGAGCTTTGCTCTCATTGCGTTTGCCTGCTCTACTGTGATTCCCATGTAGTCGATAACGACTGCGGATTCAGCTCTTTC
>CACYBO010000002.1 GCA_902772685.1 uncultured Eubacteriales bacterium
ATATGCTGTTTAATATTGCGGACGCTTTGATAGACTATTTCCGCGCAGATATTTTAGGTGCGGAAATCGTCATAGTAAAGACTTCGAACCTTCTGGTATTTGTTTTTCTGTATATCTTTATTGTTTTCCTCACGGCATATGTCGGTAGGATTCTGCAACTTCAGGCTTCCGAAACATCTGGAAACATCAAGGTGCTGCAAAAGACGATATATAGAATGTGCGCAGCGGGAATCCTGATAATACTGCTTTGCCAGGTTTTCAATTTGGTTCATGCGTTCAGCAATCAGAGCAGAGCGTTTTGGATGAACTCTGCCGCCATCCATCTGCTGATCTTCCAAGCGGCCTTCATCTTGCTGTTTATCATGGTATTGAGCAACCGCGGGCTGTTGCATTTAATGGAGTTCAGGGTTTTTGTTTTGATCACCGTGATACCTTTGTCCGCCTCGATGCTGCAGCTCATGTTCTACAAGTTTGCAGTCTTCAGTGGTCTGACATTCATCGCGGTTTTGTTATGCGTGATCGTATATCTGTGGGAAGTTTCCGATAAAACGACACATATAAAGGATGTTTGTCTGACGGCAGCGAATATCGATATGTTGTCCGAAAAGTTCGCCGATTATCTGCATAAAACCGGCGTAGGCAGGCGGATGACAACTACAGTAAGACTCAAATTGGAAGAAACCGTTCTCCGGATGAAGGAGCGGTTCGGAGAAGAAGCGAAGGTGGACTTCTTCATGGTAAACGTTTTCGTCATTCTCTACTGCAATCAACCAGATTATGCTGCAGATGGAGATGATCATCCAGGCAGACAAAGCGGGAATGCTGGACAAAGAGAAGCTGGCTGGAGACTGATCACACCGCAAAATCCGTCGCTGCGGCTGAGCGTGAACAATTGGAAGTTGTCGGAACCGTTGAAATTTCAACGGTTCTTTTATATACGGCAGACGAAGTGCCAGTTCATTACATTTGATAGGAATCGCCATCGTTCATTGACAAAAAGGGGAGAATACTAGTAATATAAAACAAGAATTGCATAATTATTGAGTATATTTAATATTATCTGAAACAGTTGCCATGATAAAGGAGATTACAGGAGAAATGACCATGGGAATCGTTGAAAAAATGAGGCTCGACGGCAAAAAGGGATTTGTTACGGGAGCGGCCAGAGGAATCGGGAAATGCACTGCATTCGCATTCGCTGAGGCCGGCGCTGACATCGCTGTCGTAGATATGGATCTTGAGGAAGCGGAGAAGACAGCCGCTGAAATTGCAGAGGCCACCGGCAGTAAAGTCATCGCGGTTAAGTGTGATGTCACCGACGAGGATCAGGTGCAGGCGATGGTAGATGAAGTCGTCAGCAAGCTTGGCGGGCTTGACTTCTGCCATGCCAATGCAGGAATATGCATCAACGCGCCGGCGGACGAAATGACATACACCCAGTGGAAGAAGAACATAGATGTCAATTTGAACAGTGTGTTCCTGACAGACACAATTGCAGGAAAGTACATGCTTTCCCATGGAGGAGGATCTATCATCAATACCGCGAGCATGTCCGCACACATCGTCAATGTTCCTCAGCCGCAGTGCGCCTATAACGCTTCAAAGGCAGGTGTGATCCAGCTCACAAAGTCACTCGCGGTCGAATGGGCGAAGCGAGGCGTTCGCGTCAACAGCATCAGTCCGGGTTACATCGGAACAGACTTGACACTGTCGTCGCCGACACTGCAACCTCTGATTGAGCAATGGAACGCGATGGCGCCTACAGGAAGACTTGGCAAACCGGAAGAACTACAGGCGATTTGCGTATATCTCGCGGGAGATCAGGCGTCATTCACGACCGGTGCCGACTTTTCGATTGACGGCGCATTCACCTGCTTCTGATTTACGGTGTCAACCGCCTCTGGATTTGGGGCGTTGAATGATAAAACAACCATTTATTCTTATAAGATTCAACTATGGTGAACGAGAAAGGAGTGGCTATATGAGAAAACGCAAATTTGCCTTAGTATGCGTGGCAATGCTGGCGTTCATGATGCTCTTCACCGGATGTATTGATAAGGGAGAACCTTATCTGCAGCCAAACTCAGGAGGCGGCACGGGTGCGACAGAAGGAATCCAGGCCAGTCCTGAGCTTTATGCCCAGGCGGATCTGTCTGTGCTGAAGGGA
>CACYBO010000003.1 GCA_902772685.1 uncultured Eubacteriales bacterium
ACGATGGCCAGCTTGGCTCCGGCTGCTGTATCAGGGTGTCCTCCGAGAGCTCCCATGATGTAGCCGTTCGACGCAGTCAGTACGTTGACATTGAAGTTAACGTCAACTTCTGTAGCCGACAGAATCATGATATCCAGGTTGTTTGTTACGCAGCCCTTCGTAAGAGGGTCGGCATAGGTGCCTGCGTCCATCTCAATATGGTTGCCATTGTAACGAATCGATTCAACCGCTCCCTTATCGAAGGTCTGTACGTCCAGCAGTCCTGTGAACAATCCTTCGTTGAGCAGTTCCACCATTGTGGAGGTGATTCCGCCGGAACCAAACGATCCGATAATATGATTATCTTTCATATAGTCACGCAGGAATCTTACAACAGCCAGAGATACTCCGCCTGTTCCCGCCTGATATGAGAATCCATTTTTAATCAGTCCGGAGGCAATCAGCACCTTGCTGGCGTATTCCGCAATCGTCAGTTCCACCGGATTGTTGGTCTTTCGCGTCGCTCCCTGTCCCATGAGCTCCGGATCACCGATCTGGTCGATTTCTGCAACAATGTCGACCAGCGTCTGCGGGATGCTCACCGGGTAAGCCGGGAAGTCTACCAGATTGTCGGTTACAGCAACGACTTTCTTCGCATACCGCGCATCGACCATTGCATATCCCATTGATCCAAATGCGGATGGTCCGTGCTGTCCGTTCATGTTGCCCATATCGTCGCAGCATGATGCGGCGATAAATGCAACATCGATGACGACGTCGCCCCTCTGAATAGCTCTGGCTCTGCCGCCGTGTGTTCTGAATACGACCGCTGTATCAAGAAGACCCTTTGATACCTGCTTTCCAAGTTCGCCTCTCATGCCGCTTGTCTGCAGGCTCTTTACAACGCCTTTCTTAATATAGTCCAAAAGACACTCGTGGGAGCTTGTGAGGGATGATGCGCAGATCGTCAGATCTTTGATCCCCAGTTCATCTATCGCTTCCATTACCTTCGGCAAAACCATATCACCCGCTCTGAGGTGATGGTGGAAGGAAATTGTCATTCCGTCCTGAAGTCCTGATTTGACGATGGCCTCTTTGAGTGAGCCGACAACCTTGCCGGTGTATTCCTTGTCACGCTCCGTTATGAATTTTTCTCTTCTCTTGCCGCTTCTGATATACGGTTTGACGTCACCCATCTGCCTTACGTGCTCGGGGACTTCTCTTCCTATTTTGTTCTTTTGCAGTTTCATTTTTCCAGCCTCCCGCACTGTATCAGTATTCTTCTGGCTTTGTTGATAATCGGGTAATCTACCATCTTGTTATCTACGGTGAACACGCCGATTCCGGCTGCCGATGCTTCTCTCTCAGCATCTACAACGCGCTGCGCGTGCTCGATTTCCTCTTCCGTCGGACTCAGAAGCTGATGCGCAATCTTGATCTGTGACGGGTGGATGCAGGATTTTCCTGTGAAGCCTAATGTCTTTGCCCATTTGACTTCTTCTGCAAAACCTTCCTCGTCCTTGTAGTTGGACCAGACTGTGTCAACTGCGGTTATGCCTGCTTCCGCCGCAACCACCGGCAGATATGTTCTGGCGTATGAAAGCTCATTGCCTTCCCTCGTCCTGACAGTACCCATTGAGTTCGTATAGTCCTCTGCGCCGAATGAAAGGGATATGACTCTGTCGCTGGCTTTGACAGTTTCTCTGGCGTTGAGTACGCCTTTGGCTGTTTCAATTGAGCATTGGATTTTTACGGTACCCTTCTTGATGCCGTTCTTCTTTTCCACTTCCGTGAGAAGCTGGTCGAGCATAACAACATCATCAGGGCTGTCGCACATTGCCAGTCTCATATATCTGATCCCTGATGGAACGATTGCTCTTACATCATCCTCAAAGAACGGTGTTCCTGTTCCGTTTACTCTCGCAAAAACCATGCAGTCCCCAAACTCGAGACTTTCTACGGCCTTGCAAAGCAGATCTCTTCCTGCGTCTTTTTCTGTCATCGCAACTGCGTCCTCCAGATCGAAGAGAATGCAGTCTGGCTGGAATACCGGAGCGTTGAGGTACATCTTCGGTTTATTCGCCGGGCAGAATAACATTGTTCTCATCTTATACATCTTCTTCACTGCTCCTTGCTCTTCTTACTGCTGTTCTTATCCTCGCCTGGATAACGAAATCGAGGCTGCTGAAATCATCGATTGTAACATCTGCATGTTTGACGCCGAGATGAGCCAGTTCCTCCTGTGCTTTCTGGATGATCTGATCACCGAACATCTTTTCCATTTTGCTGTTCAACACGATTTTTAACTTGCCTCGCTTTTTGAGTTTGACCGTTACCTTGCAGTCCTGCGACTGCTCATAGCCAGCTTCGCCAATCATCTTTTTTCCTCCCTGATCATTCGCTTACATTGGTCTTTACTGTGTTGTTGAAATAGTTGATATATTAGAACAGGCCTGTAACACGCCCGTCATTATCTACGTCGATGTTCTCAGCTGATGGTCTCTTCGGCAGGCCCGGCATGGTCATGATATCGCCTGTCCTCGCTACGATGAATCCCGCTCCGGCATTCGGTTTCACATCTGTCACGTGGATCCTGAATCCTGTCGGTGCTCCGAGGAGCGTCGGGTCATCGGAAAAGCTGAACTGTGTCTTTGCCATGCAGACCGGCAGGTTTCCATACCCCTGCTTCTCCAGTCTCTTGATCTGTTTTTCCGCCTTCAGGTCGAAACCGACTGAATCCGCGCGGTAGATGCGCTTTGCAATCGTTTTGATCTTCTCCTCAATGTTCATGTCCAGCGAATACGTGAATCCAAAGTGATTCGGCTGTTCGCAGAGTTTCATAACTTCTTCCGCCAGCGCGATGCCGCCTTCGCCGCCCTTGGCCCAGACTTCACTGAGCACTGCGTTCACGCCTTGTTCCCTGCACTTTTCCTGCACGAAGTCGAGCTCTGCCTGTGTATCTGTCGGAAATGCGTTGATCGCAACGACAGCCGGAAGTCCGTACACTTCCGTTACATTCTCAAGGTGTCTCATCAGGTTTGGCAGACCCTTTTCGAGTGCTTCCAGATTTTCTTCTCCCAGATGCTTCTTGGTTACGCCGCCGTGATACTTAAGCGCGCGGACTGTTGCTACGATGACGCATGCGGATGGTTTGAGATCAGCCATTCTGCACTTGATGTCCACAAACTTCTCCGCGCCGAGATCCGCCGCGAAACCGGCTTCGGTGATAGTGTAATCCGAAAGCTTAAGAGCCATTTTCGTAGCCATGACAGAATTGCATCCGTGAGCGATGTTCGCAAATGGTCCGCCGTGTACGAAGGCCGGCGTGTGTTCCAGTGTCTGTACGAGGTTTGGTTTGATGGTGTCCTTGAGCAGGGTCGCAACCGCTCCCTGTACATTCAGATCACGCACTTTAATAGGCTGTCCATCATAGTCGTATGCAACGATGATGCTTGCGATTCTTTCCTTCAGATCGTCGATGTCCTTCGCCAGGCAGACGATCGCCATGATCTCGCTGGCAACGGTGATCTTAAAGTTGTCTTCCCTCGGACGTCCGTTGATGCTGCCGCCAAGTCCATCGACAATGTTTCTCAGCTGGCGGTCGTTCATATCCATAACACGCGTCCACGTTACACGGCGCGTATCGATTCTGAGCGGATTGTCCTGATGAATGTGATTGTCTATAATCGCCGCAATCAGATTGTTCGCAGCAGTGATAGCGTGCATATCGCCTGTGAAGTGAAGGTTGATGTCCTCCATCGGAACGACCTGTGCGTATCCGCCGCCGGCCGCGCCGCCTTTGATTCCGAAGACGGGACCCATAGATGGCTCTCTGAGAGCGACCATAACATTCTTCCCCAGTTTATGAAATGCATCGGCAAGACCTACAGATGTGGTCGTCTTACCTTCTCCGGCAGGCGTCGGGGAAATGGCTGTAACAAGAATTAATTTACCGTCCTCGCGGTCCTTCAGTTCATCCAGGACGTGATAATCTATTTTAGCCTTATAGTGGCCATACATATCTACATACCGACCGTCAATACCCAGTTGGTCCGCCACTTCTGAGATGGGATTCATGGTGTTTTCCTGAGCAATTTCGATGTCTGATTTAATTTTCATCTAGCTGTAACTCCTCCATATCAATTCCAATAACGTAACATCTTCTCTAAAGTTCAAACTACCACATATAGTGTTCATATTCCAGTAGTTTTTGCACATTTATTGATTTTTGCTTCTCTGCTAACTCTTTACCACAGGAAAGGGCTATCGTCGCCCCCCACGAGATAGTTGCCCCTTACAATCATTTTTTCAATACTTTTGCGTCTTGTTGGGGCAACACGCATCACCGAAACAGCTATCTTTATTAACTGTCGTTGCCCCTTATTCTCCACAATTCAATGCTTTCCAGATGATGTGGGATCACTTTTTAGGTTCACCACTTTTCACACGCCGTCGGATCTTGCTGTAACACTCCCCCCTGTTGCCCCCGTATCCTTCTTATCCATTGAAATGATATTGCTGTGGGGCTACATCTGCTTGTATCAAAGCCTATATTAAAAGACGGCCGTCATTTCGGCCGTCTTTCTTACAGATTTTCTGCCCAGGCTTTCAGTTCCTCGAGATTCCCTACGCACACCGCATCCAGAATTTCCGTTCCGTTCACATAAGGCTGGAGTTTCTCTCTGGATTTGCCGATGCCGCTTCCGCCTGACGTCGCGAACGCCGCAACCTTCTTTCCGGTCCAGTCGTAAGCTTTGCAGAACGTGTTCACCACGTTCGGCGCGCATCCATACCAGATTGGGAAGCCGATCAGCACTTCATCATACTCTCCGAAGTTCTCCACTGTTCCTGCGACCGGAACATCCTTCTTGCCTATCTTCTCTTTGTTGCAGCGGGACAGCGGATTTCTCCAGTTGATATCCGACTTTGTATAGATCTTCTGCGGTCTGATTTCAAATACATCCGCGCCGAGTTCCTCCGCCAGTTTTTCCGCCAGTGCCGCAGTTGCGCCTTCCGCACTGAAATACGCTATCAAAGTTTTCATTTCTGTTACCTTCTTTCTTTTGTTTGCGCGGCCGCTCCGTACCGGAGGGTCCCGCATGACTATCATAACAAAAAGCCTCCGGAACCGCCACCCTGAAACCTGTTCAGATACTTGATACAGTTTAAGCAGATTGTTATACTGTCATATATTGATTTTAGAGGAGTTTTGTTTTGTCTGATGTGCTGATAAACGCAATTACAGAAAGCTTGAAGGACACGGCTGTCTGCATTCCGATTCTTTATGTCACGTATCTCTTTATGGAGATTCTGGAAGGCAGCAGCCGGTTCGACGAAGAGACGCTCTGCCGCTATTCCAGAAAAGTAGGACCCGTCATCGGAGGCGTATTCGGCGTCATCCCGCAGTGCGGTCTGGCGGGATCGGCGGCGGCGCTGTACTCTACCGGCACCATCACCCTTGGGACGATGCTGGCGGTGTTTTTCGCTACCTCTGATGAGATGCTCCCCGTCATGCTCGCATCCCTCTCCGGCAAGTTCGCCATCGGCATCGGCACCATCGCCGCTATTCTCGCTGCAAAAGCAGTACTCGGCATTGCGCTCGGCTACATCGCCGATATCGCGGTCAAGGCAGGCAAAGGCAAAAACATCCACAGCCTCTGCGAGCGGGATCACTGCGAATGCGACGGCGAAGAAGGAAGTGTCTACCGGTCCGCCCTCATCCATACGGCGAAGATCACTCTGATGCTTCTGGTCGTCAATGTGGTTCTGTCGGTTGTTATCGGGTGTGTGGGCATCGAATCTTTATCCGGTACGATTATCAATCAGCCTGTCATCGGTGAACTGATCGTGGGACTGTTCGGACTCATCCCGAACTGTGCGATTTCCATCATCATCACTGAATCATACCTGAGCGGCGTTCTCGGTCTCGGGGGACTCTTCGCAGGTCTTCTGGCGAACGCCGGCATCGGGCTGATCGTTCTCTTCCGTACCAACGCGCGTCTCCGGGAAAACCTCATGATCGTTCTGATCATGTATGTGCTGAGCGCTGCGGCCGGAATCATCATTCATCTGGTCATATAAAAAAAGCTCCCGCAGCGGGAGCCTTTTCAATTATTTGTTTGCCGCACTAATATCTGCGTTTCAAAAGCCTGCGCTATTTCCTGCGTTCCAAGGCCTTAAGTTTCTCGGTCGCGGCGATGTTGTCGATGACAGCAAGGACGGCTTTTTCCAGCGGTGAGCCTTTGCGGTAGTCCGCCTTGCAGGCGAAATTGACCCGGTTCTCACTGATGAGCCGCTCCGATTCGTGCTTGTCCTTCTGATAGACGACGAAGGAGTGGCCGCCGTTTACTTTGGTCAGTTTCATGCACGGGATATCCGTATCTCCATCCCCAAAGTAGATCATGTTTCGGAACGGAATCCGCCGCTTGTCTTCCGGCACGTACTCATTGAGAGCGCGCTGCTCAGTCACATCCAGAACGCCCTTGTTGATCCTGTAGAGGAACTGGGTCTTGCTGGTGTAGTTGACCGCCATGGCCGGCCACTGCGCCAGCCCGTCTTTGTCATAGAGGAACTCCGCAGCGTAGATTTCTTTGAATTCACCGGCGATGGGCGTACCCTCGATGATTTCCTTCAGCCCCGATGAGATGATGTAATGTTCACACTGCAGCCCCTGCCCGGCACAGTATTCATTGATGCGGGTGAACCAGGTGTTTACGCCCGGAAAGAGTTTGACGCTTTTGCCCAATTGCTGAAACTTCTCCCGCTTCAGCAGGAACTTGCTGCGTCCCTTCTCCAGCATCAGATACATGTAGGACAGGATGCTGTCCATCCCGTTCGCCTTTGTCAGTTTGGTGCATTCGGCCCAGAACTCTTCACTGGTCATATCCAGCCCGTCCATAAAGCCGTAGTCCTGCATGTTCTTCGGCGACAGTGTTTTATCAAAATCGTACATCAGTGCGACAATCGGTTTCTTCATAGCTGCGTCCTCTGCGATACATTATGTTGGTTCATCGATTGCCATATTATACCATACTATCCTACTTGACCGTGACTTTTATCGTCTTCTTCACGCCGTTATGAGCAAAAGCATAGATCTTGCAGCTGCCTTTGGCCTTTGCGGTAATCTTTCCGGACGCGCTGACAACCGCGATCTTCTTGTCGGTGCTCAGGTAGCGCAGTTTGACCGTATGACCTGCCGGCATGAGTTTCTTTCTCTTCTTGAGCTTATTGACCTTCGCCTTGATCTTATAGGTTTTGCCCTTCTTCAGTGAAACGCTCGTCTTCTTCACCGTCACGCTCTTCGCGTTGGTGTAGGTTTTGGTGTACCCAGCCGTATAGGTGTGGACCTGCGGACTCGTCTTGATGTACTTCTTCTTGCCGTCCTTCATAACATAGGCTTTGACGTACGCCCTGTACGGCTTGTTCTTCTTCAGCCCTTTTTTCGTCCACTTGAGTGCTTTGCCGGCCTTGATGGTCTTGACTTTCTTGAAGTCCAGGCTATCATCGTCGCCGCGGCACTTGCTGAAGAAGATATCGTATCCTGCCGCTCCGTTGACCTTGTTCCAGGAGAGCACGAGGCTCTTCTTGCCTTTGGTGGTCATCTTAGCCAGGAGCACAGGCGTCGGTTTGATCTTCCACTTGGCGTAGAGGGTCGTATCCTTCGTGATCTCTGTGCTGAAGTTATAAGGTTTCTTCAGGCCCTGATCCGCATACCAGCCGGCAAAGATGTAGCCGCTGCGCGTCGGGTCTTTTGGCTTCCCTGCTTTGCTGTGGATATCTATGATCTCCGGTTCGACATAGCTCCCGCCGTTCGACTTGAAGTACACATAGTACCGCAAAGGCGACCAGCAGGCGTAGTACTCCCTGTCACCTGTTGAATTCTCAGGAATCGTGACCTTGGTTTCCCTGTGCTGGATACCGGTCCCGATCCATCCCCTGAACACATGATCCTTCCGGATCGGATCAATCAGGGTGAACGTATCCGCTGCAGTGTATTTCTCCGGATTCAGTGCATCTCCCGGAAGCTGTCCGCCGTTCAGGTCATATGTGATGCTGTACTGCTTCATCTCCCACTGGGCGTAGAGCGTGACTTTACCGCCGTCTTCCGAAGTCAGGTTCTCCACAGAATCTCCGTTATCATATGAATCGCCGCTTCCGTCCTTTTTCGTGTTCCATCCCGCAAATTTGCCGCCGATCCGTTTGAACCGATTGTCGAACAGATTCTGCGCGGTTCCGTACACCATGTCCTGATCTTCCATCTCCCCGGTCACGCCGGATCCGGCGTTCGGGTCGAAATGCACGGTGTACACATTGGCTGCGGCGTGAGCCATGATGGCCGCTGTTCCCTTAACGATGATGTGCTGCTTCGGTTCGGACCCGTCAAATGATCCACTGGCAGGGCCCTTTGTCTGAGGCGGCGTGCCCAATGCGGAATAACCATCGAAGTGATAGCCTTTCGCAACAGTTGCCTCGATGATCAGCTCTGCCTCATCAGGTGCCTTGACCGTATTATTGGTGACAGGAATGTTCA
>CACYBO010000004.1 GCA_902772685.1 uncultured Eubacteriales bacterium
GAAAGCTTATCGCCATATGCACAAGTGAAAAAAAGGGAACCCAGAAGCAGCAGGTAGAACGCGCGGTGCTTCGGGAGAACTACGGCATCGAGGGCGACGCCCACGCGGGGAACTGGCACCGCCAGGTGAGCCTTCTTGGTCTCGAAAAGATAGAAGCATTCAGAGAACGCGGCGCGGATGTGGAGTTCGGAGCCTTTGGTGAAAACCTTATCATCGAAGGGTTCGACTTCAGAAGCCTTCCTGTTGGAACGCGCTTCCGCATCGGAGACGTTCTCCTTGAGATGACACAAATAGGCAAGGAGTGTCATTCACACTGCGCCATCTTCCATATGGTTGGCGACTGCATCATGCCGCGGGAAGGCGTGTTCGCGAAGGTGTTGCAGGGCGGTGAGATCAAGCCGGGCGACACGGTCACGGAGATCGAACCGGTGCAGGACAGACCTTTTACCGCCGCCTGGATCACCCTTTCGGACAAGGGCGCAGAAGGGCTCAGAGAGGACGAGAGCGGTCCTCTGATCGGCCGGATTCTAACAGAAAACGGTTACGATGTTGTTGAAACAATTCTCATTCCTGATGATGAAGATATACTGAAAAAGGAGTTCACAAGACTTGCGGATCAGCGGCAGGTGAATCTTGTGATGACGACCGGAGGAACAGGTTTTTCACCGAGAGACATCACCCCTGAAGCGACGGAAGTAGTCTGTGAGCGAATGACGCCGGGGATATCGGAGGCGATACGCGCCTACTCGATGACAAAAACACCCCGTGCGATGCTCTCAAGAGCGGTGTCCGGAATCCGGGGAAAGACATTGATTATCAATCTTCCGGGAAGTCCGAAAGCCGTCAGAGAGAGTATGGAATTTATTATGTCTTCATTAAAGCACGGACTGGAGATTTTGAATGAAAGGACCTCCGACTGTGCAAGAAAGTAATCAGGAGGTAGAAATGAAAAAGACATTATTGGCATTACTCACTTGTCTGGCGATGGTATTCGCGTTCGCCGCATGTGGGGGGAGCAGCAGTGATGAGGAAACCGCAGCAGAAGAGAGTACAGAAGTTCTCGTTTTTGCTGCGGCAAGCATGCAGTCTTCTCTTGAGGAACTCGAAGCAAGTTTCGAGGAAGAGAACCCGGGCGTTGATGTGGTGCTCAACTGCGACAGCTCCGGAACTCTGGAAGAGCAGATCATGGAGGGCGCTCCTTGCGACATCTTCTTCAGCGCGGCGCAGAAGAACATGGACGAACTGGAGTCTGAAGGACTCATCGTGGAAGGAACCCGTTCCAACGTTCTGAACAACCAGCTTGTTGTCATCACACAGCCTGACAGCGAGACTAAGGTGACAGGCCTCGAAAATCTGGGTGAGGCTGAGAGCATCGCTCTTGCAGACGGAAGCGTTCCTGTAGGCAAGTACACGCGCAGAGCGCTGATCAATCTCGGCACACTTCAGGAAGTAGAAGACCCCGCAATCATTACGACGCAGGAAGTCTCCGACGCGCTGGGCGGAGTTGAAATCAGCGAGCAGGGCAACGTAAGTAAGGTTCTCGCAGCAGTGCAGGAAGGATCGTCAGAAGTTGGAACCGTTTATCTTTCCGACACCTATGGACAGGAAGACTCGGTGAAGATTCTGCAGACTGTTTCCTATGACGTGGCAGGCGACATCATCTATCCGATCGCGCAGATTGTAAATCAGGACGCGGATGACGCTGAAAACGAAGCGGCCGCGGCAGTGCTTGAATACCTGACCAACGACAATGCAAAGTCAGTCTACAAGACGCATCTCTTCGATATCGATGTAGAATAAGTCCTGAAACAGGAGATACAGCATGATGGAATTTCTTGAAAGTCTGGACTGGAGTCCACTCATTATCTCACTGAAGACAGGCGTAGTCGCTACGGTCGTCTGTTTTTTCCTGGGATTGTTCGCGGCGCGGAAGGTAATCAAACTATCATATAAGGCGAAGGCTGTCGTTGATGGCATTCTGACTTTGCCTATGGTTTTCCCGCCTACGGTAGCGGGCTTCATTCTGCTCCTTATCTTTTCAAGGAGAAGACCGATCGGGATATTTCTCGATCAGCAGATGGACATCCAGGTGGTACATACCTGGCTTGGATGTATCCTCGCTGCGACAGTTATCGCGTTCCCATTGATGTACAGGAACGCGAGGGCTGCTTTTGAGCAGATCGACGCAAATCTGGTCTACGCAGGCAGGACTCTTGGAATGACAGAGATGAACATCTTCTGGAAAATCGTAGTTCCTACAGCGGGACCGGGAATTGCGTCCGGAACAATTCTGACCTTTGCACGGGCAATGGGAGAGTACGGTGCCACATCCATGTTGGCAGGAAATATCCCCGGCAAGACAGGAACCATATCCCAGAGAATCGCCATGGTTATTCAAGATGGAGATTTCGCAACGGCAGGGTTCTGGGTCGTTGTCGTTCTGTTGATTTCCTTTGGTATAATATTCATGGTGAATATGGTGACGGGAAGCAGAATGAAGAACATCCGGCGTTGGTAGAAGGGAACTGTCCAGGCTGATTGATTATGAGCATAGCAGTTGATATCAGAAAAAAGCTGGGAGATTTCTCCCTTGATATATCATTTGAGTCGGATGCGAAGCGCATTGGGATTCTGGGACCGTCAGGATGTGGCAAAAGCATGACGCTCAAAAGCATCGCAGGCATTGAGAAACCTGACAGCGGAAGAATTGTGATCGACGGACGCGTCCTGTTCGATCAGATGCAGAAAATCAATCTGAAACCCCAGAAACGCAGAGTCGGATACATGTTTCAGAATTACGCGTTGTTCCCGACCATGACAGTTTCACAGAACATCGGCGCAGGGCTGGATTTTTCTGACGGGGACAGAAACGGACGTATCGCCGACATGGTAAAGCGGTTTAATCTGCAGGGTCTCGAGAAGCACCTGCCGGGACAGCTGTCGGGCGGACAGCAGCAGAGGGTGGCTCTGGCCAGAATTATGGCCTACAGACCGGATATCATCCTGCTGGATGAGCCTTTTTCCGCACTGGATGAACACCTGAAGGAACGGCTGCAGCATGAAATGATGTCCATGCTGGAGGGCTATGAAGGACAGGTTATACTTGTCTCTCACAGCAGGGATGAGATATACCGCTTCGGCGAGGAACTCCTTATCATGGAGGGCGGACACGTCATGGCCAGAGGAGAGACGAAGAAACTTTTCGACGATCCGGGAACGGTTTCGGTTGCCCGCATGACAGGGTGCAAAAATTTCTCCGATGCTGAGAGGCTGAACACTCACACCCTACATTTGACAGACTGGGGCATTACACTGGAGCTGGAGCGGGAAATACCGGAAGATGTGAACGCTATCGGTTACAGAGCGCATGCCTTCGAGCCAGTCTGGGGCGAGCGGCAGAAGAACTGCCTGCAGTTCAGGGCGTCAGGAATCGATGAACTTCCATTCGAAAGGAGATACTATCTTTTCCCTGAAAATGGCGCCGGCAGGGCGGATACGGCAGAACTCATCTGCTGGTTCATCCAGGACAAGGATCGGGCGCAGATGGATGGAAAGCCGGCACCGGATTACTTAAGATTGAAAGAAGAATCAGTTATGCTTTTGCGAAAATAAACTGTTATTGCTTTTGCATTGAAAGAGGTCAGTATGGAATTCACACATTTCGATGAACAGGGAAACGCCCGCATGGTAGACGTTTCAGGCAAAGACATCACACACCGCGTCGCGGTGGCCGAAGGAGTCATCTCCGTCAGCAGAGAGGTGATGGACGCCATCAGAGGGAACAAAGTCAAGAAAGGCGATGTGCTTACCGTTTCGCAGGTGGCGGGAATAATGGGAACCAAACGTACGCCGGATCTGATTCCGATGTGCCATCCACTTTCGCTGACCAATGCTGAAGTGACCTTTGAAGTGGACGATGAAGCCTGTGAGATCAAGGCGGTCTGCCGGGCTGTTACAGACGGCAGGACCGGCGTGGAGATGGAAGCTCTGACAGGCGTATCCACAGCGCTCCTGACTGTTTATGATATGTGCAAGGCCATAGACAAACGGATGGTAATCAGGGAAATTCATCTGGTCAGCAAGGAGGGCGGCAAAAGCGGCCGGTTCATGTTTAAGGAGGATTGATATGAAATATACGTTAAGTGCCAGAAATCAGTTTGAGGGAAAAGTTGTCGAAATTAAGGAAGGTGCGGTAAATGGTGTCGTGAAAATCAGGATTTCGGGTGACAACATTATTACTGCAACAATTTCGATGGCATCGATCAGCGAGTTAGATCTGAAAGTTGGTGATGACGCAGTTGCCGTCATCAAGGCCACAGATGTGATGGTCGGAAAATAAACTGACATTTATCAAAAAAGTGCAGGAGATCTGCCCAGGGCAGGTCTCCTTTTTTGTTGTATGTAGATTGTGTGAAATATTTTGGAACCCTTTATATCCCAATGCTTTTGTGATAATATTAACATGTATAAGAATGCGCCGAAATGCGCGCGGAAACAAACACAGATTATAAGCATCAGATACGGAGGTAATCCATCCATGGATAACAGAATTCTGGCAGTAAAAAACGAAGTAAAGAGAGCAATCATCGGTAAGGATGATATTATCGACAAGGTCATGACGGCCATCATAGCGGGAGGGCACATCCTGCTGGAAGACATCCCGGGCGTCGGCAAGACGACAATGGCTCTGGCCTTCAGTAAGGCTATGGGCATGCACTTCAAGAGAGTGCAGTTCACGCCGGACGTTGTTCCTTCCGACATAACAGGTTTTACCATGTACGACAAATCTTCGGGAGAGTTCAAGTACACTGCGGGGGCTGTTATTACGAATTTCCTTCTGGCGGATGAGATCAACAGAACATCAAGTAAGACACAGTCAGCGTTGCTGGAAGTCATGCAGGAGGGCAAAGTAACCGTAGACGGCAAGACATACAAACTTCCGGAACCGTTCATCGTAGTCGCGACACAGAACCCGATTGGAACAGCCGGCACCCAGATGCTGCCGGAGTCACAGCTCGACCGGTTCATGGTACAGCTTTCCATCGGCTATCCATCACCGGCTGATCAGGCTAAGATACTCAGCGACAGAAGCCTGAAGGATCCGCTTGGAACCGTCAGAACAGTAGTTACCAAAGAAGATATACTCCAGATGAAGGCTCAGGCGAAGATGATGTTCGTCGATGACAAGATCTATGCATATATTTCAAGTCTCGCTGAAGCGACGCGGAACAATGAGTTCATCAGACTGGGACTGAGCCCTCGCGGCGCTTTGGCCCTCACGGATATGGCGAAGGCTGACGCATACATCAAGGGTCAGGACTTCGTGGCGCCGGAGAATATCCAGCATGTATTCAAGGATGTCTGTGCGCACAGACTGGTTCTGCAGCCGAAGGCCCAGCTGACAGGCACAACAAAAGAAACAATACTCGATGAAATAATCAGCAGCTTTAAGGCGGCTAAGTAACGAATCAGGAATCTAATGAAGATCAACGCCAGAACATTCATCATAATAGGGTTTTTGCTTGCGAGCGTTGCGTTGTACCTGTTTACGGATGCAGGATATGCAGCGTTTCTTGTGGTGCTCTTCGCGGTGATTCTGGGCGGAGCGGCGCTGATAGCCGGTCTGACAGGCGATACGATCACAGCCAAAATAGCGACTCCTCTGCAGGGGGACCGCGGGCAGGAGGCAAAGGCAACACTGAAAGTTTCGAATCCGGGAAGGCTTCCGATCATCAAGTGCCGCCTCAATATTGCGGCGGAGAACATGCTGAACGGGGAGAAGGACGAGATCAGACCGGATTTTTCGATTTGGCCGGGCAGAACAGACAGTATGGATTTTGCATTAAAAGACAGCCACTGCGGTCTGCTGAAAATGGAAGTCGAAGGAGCGGAAGTAACAGATCCGCTGAACATTTTTGCCAGAAAAACATCGTTCGACAAGAGCAGTGAACTGATTAGCAGCCTGTATTACCTGCCGCAGGTATCGGAACTCATCATCACGCCGGAAGATGTGAGCACTTATGATATGGAAAGCTACAAGTACTCCCAGAGCCAGAAGGGCAGCGATCCTTCCGAGATGTTCGACATCAAGGCATATGGCGAGGGAGATAACTATAAAGCGATACACTGGAAACTGTCGAGCAAACTGGATGAGATTATGATCAGAGAGCACGGTCTTCCGATCGAAAACAGAGTTCTCGTAATCATGGACAAGAGACCGGCTGCAGGAGATAAGGACTACATCGACAGGAAGGTGGAATTCACCGCATCCTTCTCGTACACACTGCTCAAAAGAGGAATATACCATTCACTGGGATGGTTCGATTATGTGAATGACAGATTCGAAACAGTCCGAGTCGACAGCGAAGAAGCATTCTGGATGGCGGTAACGGCGCTCATTTCCAGTCCGTTCAGGGACGATGAAAAATCCGCCGCGCAGCAGTTTGCGGAATCCGATGCGGACAAAGACTTTTCAAATTACGTGTACATCTCAGAGACAACAGATGGCATTGAAATACTTATGAACTATGGACAGACTGATATATACGGACCGGAAGACTTCAGATAAGAAGTCACTCATAATTGAATATGCCAAATATGTAATCACCGGAATCATCATGGGCATCGGCGCTTTTATGGTGATAAAGAGCCAGTTCGGACTGGTCGCCGACGGCGGCATAGGAAGCGGCAGCTTCACCGGCGGTATGGTCAGATCATGGAACCAGATCGCGGAGACGCTGGCAGGCAAAGACGGGGTATTCCTCGATCAGCTCGAGGGTGCGTCAGGAGCCAGCGGACAGTTTCTTACGACTGTACTGATCTTCTTCATCATACTGTCGATACTCATCGCCAGAAGCCGCAACAGGTGGTTTGCGCTTGTGTATCCGGCGCTCTTTCTGCCTGTAACGATCGGCTTCGGACTGACGGCATCCGTCATGAGCATGGCGGTGCTCGCTCTTGGTGTCGTGTTGTTCCTCGCCACATGTCCAGGCAGAAAAGAAACATCTGAGGAGTGGAGATGGAGCAGGATGGCATATGCGCTGGCTGTGACGGGACTCGCGCTTGTCATCATCTGCGTACCAGTGGTTTCCAAACTGGCGGACAAGCCGGAAGCTGTTCAGAATTTCGACGACAAAGTGAGCAACAGCGTAACGACTTCCTTCTATGGTGAGGCTCCGCTCGGCGAAGGCGATCTGACGAAGGGAAAGAGAAAGACCGGCAAGGGAACTGCTCTGACCGTTACGATGTCTGATCCTCAGTCGGTATACCTCAGGGGATATGTGGGTGACGTCCTTGACGGGTTCAAGTGGGAAACACTGCCGTACTCGTCGTATTATGAAAACAGGGACCTGATCTACTGGCTGAACGATTACGGGTTCAACGGTCTGGGACAGGTCGGGCAGGCGGCGCGTCTCGCGGAGTTTGACACCTTCTATACATCGGATGTTGATGTTGAGGTGGAAAAGGCGAGCAAACGCTACGCATACGTTCCTTATGAAATAGACGAGGATGGAGTTGACGGCGCCAAGAACTGGAACGACAGTTTCGTGACATCAAAGAGAGGCTCCAGACTTTCGGAGTACTCATACACGATGGGTGCAAATGCTGTGAGCAAGTGGACGGATGTCGCCGGCCAGCTGTACACAACTATGAGCAATCCGGATATCGACAGTTATATGGAAACAGAGAGTTACTACAACTCATATGTATACGATAACTATCTGTTCATATCCGATGAAGACGCGGCGGCCCTCGAAGAATATGTGGGAGACAAAGGCGACCAGAAGCGGGGGCACATGGAGTACACTATGGCCATAAGCAGAGTCAAGGACACGCTTATGGCGTACGGAATATACGACAAGAACCCGGGCAAACCGGGAAAGAAGAAATCGGCAGTCAGAACCTTCTTCCGGAAGGGACTTGGTTACGATGTCCACTACGCGACAGTGGCGACCATGATGTTCCGTTACTACGGGATCCCGGCCAGATATGTGGAGGGTTACCTTATCACGCCGGAGGATGTTTACAACAGTCCTGACGGAGTCTTCCAGGTCAAACAGTCCGCAGCACACGCGTGGACAGAGATCTATGTCGACGGCGTTGGGTTCGTGCCTGTTGAGGTATGTCCTGAATATGCCGGAATCATGCAGGAAGCCGACTACACTGTCGGAATCAGCAATAAATCCGTAGATGACAACTATGACGATAACGAGGCGCAGGGACAGGAGCCGGAAGACACCTTTAAGGATAAAAACAAAGGATTAGGAAAGAAAGCATCCAGAGTGCTGATGATCGTCGGAGGGCTGATTGCGCTCGCGATTCTGGCTCTTCTGGGACTGATCATCGGACGCATCGTCAGGAAGAGACTGCTCCTGAGAAAACGGAAGAAGTTCTTCAGGACAGGAGAACCGAGGGAGGCCGTCAGGGACATCTACAGATATATGGACGAGATAGGCTATAACGCGGACGGCATGACGGTGGACATCGGGAACAAGGCATCCTACAGCATGCATTCGGTGACCGATCAGGATCGGCAGGTCATGTTGGCGGTGCTGGACGGAGCCAGAAAAAAGATCCGTGCTGAAAAAGCGAAGAAGAAAGCTGCTGCCAAGCGGACAAAAAGTATAAGCAAGTTTACAGAAAAAAAGGAGAAGAGGGAAAAGAAGGGAAAGGACAATGAAAATACCAAAGCCAGGGAAAGTAAAGTTTCCAGAATTAAAGGGATCAGGCTTAGGAAAACTGAAAAAGATTCAGATAAACAATAAGTTCCTGAGGAAGAATCTTATAACGCTCATTGCAGCGGCGGTTTTACTTGTCGGAACGGGCACGGCATATGGTACTTTGAGTTCAAGGGACGCCGACAGGGGCGACGACCCGGTTTATGGTGTGAACGAAGACAGGTATCAGGTTCTGGTCAGCGGAGAAGGATACAAACTCAGCA
This sequence comes from uncultured Eubacteriales bacterium, assembly GCA_902772685.1. Taxonomy (GTDB): domain Bacteria; phylum Bacillota; class Clostridia; order Peptostreptococcales; family Anaerovoracaceae; genus Lentihominibacter. The sequence continues at coordinate 8,942 of CACYBO010000004.1, forward strand.
AAGCGCAGGAGAAGGATTACAAACTCCAGAAAAAGCAGAACGAAGTGAACGCCGCAAGAGCAGCGACGGAACCGAACATGATAACTTATCCGAGCGGCTCACGGATATTCAGATCCTCGGGCGGACATTACAATTACCGTTCCTACCGCTACAGGGGGAGCACTTATAAGCTGTCCAAAGACCCGAGAATTACATCAGATATTTCAAGCGAGATTGCTAAGCTGGATGAGCCGGCCGATGTCGGCGAGACAATCAAAATCAGAGTGTCTGCTTACGCGTATCCTTACGGTACTAAAAACGCCCTCTCAAGCAAAAACATCAAGGTCAGTGTAGTCGGCGGCAGCGCAAAACTGTATAAGAGCAAGTTTGGCAGTCATTACTATACGATCACATTGGGCGCAGGCAAGAACAAAATTACCATCACTGCGAGAGATCCAAAGACCAAAAAGACATCAAGACTTGGACCGTATACCGTTAAGGCAAAAGGAGGCAAGGTGTCAGATAAGCCAACAAAACCAACCAAGCCTACAAAGCCTACAAAGCCAACCAATCCGACGGATCCTACAAAACCAACAGAACCGGATCCGGTCGATGTCACTGTTGATTACGGCTTCGGTTCAGCAAATACAGAGATAGTAATAAAAGATAGTACAACAGCAGCAGACGTCCTTAGAGCATGTGGTATCGAATTAGACGGAGATGGGAATATTAAGTACATTCCGATCGATAATGATTCTTTCTCAATAGACGACATTGATCCGGACGCGCTTAATGCCGCATATGAAAGAGAGTGCGATGATCCTGAGGAAACAGATTTTGCCGCATGGTGCGATCAGGTAGAGCAAGCGATAAAAGACGCAGGAAAGATTGGAGATGGGGTTCCATTTGACAGTACTGAATGGACGTATGATAAATCTCTTAAGGGAGATGCCCTCAAAGATGGAATAACTCTCGAACTGATTTTGTAACATAACCGCGGGCATCTGGTCCGCGGCCGGAGGAGAATAGGAATGACAATAGCAAGACCCGGGGGCTTTGCGGTAACAGACAGAGCTCTTGAGATAGCAGATTACAAAATGGGAAGCCGCATTCTGGATGTGGGATGCGGTGAAGGCGATACAGTTAATTACCTGAACAAGATGGGTCTTGAAGCCGAAGGAATCGATATCAATCTGGCTAAAATCGACACAGCCAAGACGGAGTTCCCCGGAATCAAGGTGAAGTTCGGGGACGGTGGATTTCTTGACGATTATATGTCGTATACCTTTGACGGCATCACCATGGAGTGTTCACTGAGCCTGATGCCGCAGCCCGATGAGGCTTTGCATGAGGCGTACTGCGTGCTGAAGAAGGGCGGTAGACTGATCATTACCGACTACTACGAAATCGATCCGGATCCGCAGCAGGTTAAAGCTGTGGCGATTGAAGCGGCGCGCCAGGCGCGGATGCCCCATCAGGAAGGTGATTGCGATGAGGGAACTGTGAGCCACTTCACGGATTTCTGTTTCGAGGGTGCCTTCTATAAAGAACCACTCATCAGAATGATTGAAGACGAACTCGGAATGCGCGTCCTGGCTTTTGAGGATGCAAAGACAGAAGAGGACGGCTTCTTCACTGACGTGAAGACGGAAGTCGGCGGCAAAAAACGTCAGATCGGATACTTCATTCTGGTCGCACAGAAACCTGTGATGTAGTCTGGAGGATCTGCATAAAAGGAGAAAAATGGCACTCGATTTAGATTTTTGGACAGCAGATATTGTGAGCCGGGAACTGGGCGGCAGGCCCGATTTAAACTGCTCCAGTCTGCGGGACGCAATCGATATATATACGGAAGAAAAACGCAAGGCGATACTCAGCAATGTTGGTGCTGATGTCTGGGAAGGAATTCCGTTCACTACGAAAGAGCAGCTGCGCGAGAAGAGCGCAGGCTCTTTGTCTGTAACGGAGGATGATCTGCAAAGAGCAGTAGACTTTTATGCGAACGGACTGCGGCTCATAGCAGACGAGACGGATACCATTCTGATTCTGCTGCCGGACGAGGAGAAAGAATCTGAAGGCAGACTGATGAGCGAAGGCCTTAGGAGCATAGGCGCCAGAGTGATTGATCACGGTGAGCCATTCACAGATAACGAGACCAGGAGCTCAGAGGAAGCGGCCGGACTCTTGCAGCTTATACGGGAGGAAGGCGTCACCTGTGTTGTTGCGACACCGACCCACATGATTGCAATCGCTCGGGCAGCGGCCAAACAGACGGAAGCCGGAGAAGAGGAACTGTTCCTCAGGAGCGTGCTGCTCTGCGGAGGATTCACACCGGACAAGACGGCGATGATGCTGGAGGAAGTCTTCCAGGCGATGATCTTTGAGCACTGCAGCGGCTATGGCTTTTGCGGCGGCTACGCGCTCAGCTGCGGCTACGGCAAAGGCTGTCATGTCCGCGAGACAGATGTCTACATAGAACTGATCAATCCGATTACGGGAGAGGTGGTCCGCGGCGAATCACCTAAGACGCCGGGATACAGCAATTACGGCGAAATCGTTTTTACCGCACTGAACAGAGAGGGTTCGCCTTTAGTAAGATACAGAACAGGCGACTACAGCAGGTGGATACTTGATCCGTGTCCATGCGGAAGCCAGCTGAAGCGGCTGGACAAGGTATATCCGGGAGAGGAAGAATAAAATGGCAGATAAGATTTCATATATCGCGCGAAAATTCATAGAAGAAAATGTACCTTTCGTCATCGCGAAGGTCATCGATACAAAAGGCTCCGCACCACGCAAACGTGACGCGGTGCTCCTCATGAATTTCGAGGAGAAGACATGGGGAACCGTCGGCGGCGGGCTTCTGGAAGCAGAGACCGAACGCCACTGCCGTGAACAGCTGAAAACAAAGGAAAAACTGCGCACCTATGAGTTCGTTCTGGATGAAGCGGCCAGCGGTGAAGGCGCTTTGGCTATGGGCTGCGGAGGTGACGCAACCGTTCAGATCGAATACATTGATCCGCAGAATCCCGGGGACTTTGTAGAAGATTTTAAGACAACGACCCCGGCGTACATCTTCGGCGGTGGTCATGTAGCTCTGGCTTTGGACCCTGTGCTCAGGCACATCGATTTCGAGACGACGATTATTGACGACCGTGCAGATTACGCCAATGCAGAGCGCTTCCCTGAATCCCGGACGATTGTGTGTGAGGACTTTGATCACTGCTTTGATGAAATCGAACCGGATGAGGACGGCTTCCTAATCATCGTGACAAGGGGACACAGAGGGGATTTGAAGGTTTTGCGGCAGGCTTTGCGCAAGCCTCACGCATATCTCGGCATGATCGGCAGCCGTCATAAGAACAGCATTCTGTTCGAGGAACTCCGGAAGGAGGGGTTCACACAGGAGGAGCTGGACCGCGTCTACACACCGATCGGACTTTCCATCAAGTCCGAAACACCGGAAGAAATCAGTGTAAGCATTGCGGCGGAGATGATTCTGGTGCGCGCAGAGCGCAATCAGGCAGCAGCGGCAGAGCGACACACAGAAGGTCTGCGCGCAATTCACGAGTAGAACGCTTTTGCCAAAGACATAGCAAAAATCACACCTGTCACATGAAAATCGGATACAACAGAGAGAAAACTGAAGAGTATGGGGAACGTTTCGGAGCGATCATTCTGGCCGCGGGACTGTCATCACGAATGAAGGAGTTCAAGCCTTTGCTTCCGGTTGACGGACGTCCGGCGCTGGAGGGATTGATTGAAACAGCAAAGGCAGCAGGGTTAAGCGACATCACCGTGGTCACAGGCCATAACAGGGAGTTGCTTGTACCGGAGCTGGCGCGTCTGGGCGTTGCCGAGGCGTATAACGAAGACTATGAAAGCGGAATGTTTTCTTCCGTTCAGACAGGTCTCGCAAAGGCAAGACAGTCCGGAAGAGAGGGCTATCTTCTCATGCCTGTGGACTGTCCGCTTATCAGCGTCAGCGTACTGCGTGCGGTCATGGATGCCGTACCTGCTGCAGATACAGGATCGGACGGAACCGGCAGAGATGCTTTTGCAGTAGCAGTTTATGAAGGCAAGAAGGGGCATCCCCTGTATATTCCGGCGGCCCGTGACGACGAGATTCTGTCTTCAGACAGGCAGGGAGGACTCGCCGCAATCACCGACAGATACGCGGACACCATGATACGCGTTGAGACCGGTGAAGAAGGGTGTATTCTGGACATGGATACGCCTGAAGGATACGAGGATATAAAGAAGTTCGTCGCCAAGGGTTTCGCCAGAGAGAAACTCGAGCTGCTGACGGCCAGAAAAAGAATCATACTCGTGCGCCACGGGGAGACACGGCAGCACGAAGAGCCTATGTTCATTGGACAGTACGATGTGCCTTTGTCCGATGAAGGCAGGGCGCAGGCAGTAAGCGCCGGGCAGGATATCGTCAGACTCATGTCGGAGGATGTTGAGGCGGAGAGCCTCGGTATGGACAAGTTCGGCAAAGAGCCGATGCCGGCGATTGAGCGGATCTATGCAAGCGATCTCTGCAGGGCAGCTGAAACGGCGGACATAATTGCGGAGGAAATCAACAAGGCGTATCCCCAGCTTACGGAGATGAACGGTGCGCCGGTCGGCGTCCGAAACGATGCCGGGCTCAGAGAAATTTCTCTGGGGAACTGGGACGGACATCCCATCCGCGAGGTTGCGGAAGAGTACCCTGCGGAGTACGAGCGCAGAGGGAGAGATATATTCCGCTTTAAGATGCGCGGTGCGGAGAGTTTTTATGATATGCAGTACAGAGTGCTTGCGGCTTTCCGGAATATTCTGAGGAATGACGACGCAAAGGACATCATTATCGTTGCACACAGCGGAGTCATCCGGGCTCTGGAGAATAACATCCTCGGCCTGAGGGTGGACGATGAGTGGAATCCGGTACCGAAGGGAGGAGTCCGCATGCTGGAACCGTTCCCTGAACAGCCGAGCGAAAAAGTCAACACGGAAAAACCGATGAACATGAACGACATGACCATGGAAGCCGTTCTGGAAATGTACGAATAACAAAAGCGATGCATATAGCGAATGAGAGAGAAACACAAAAATTAGGTGAAAAGATCGGACGTGCGGCCGTCCCCGGGATGGTCGTCGCGCTGATTGGGGATCTCGGGACGGGCAAAACCACCCTGACCAAATCGATCGCCAAAGGGCTTGGAGTAACGGAGACAGTTACGAGTCCGACTTTTAATATTGTGAGAGAGTATAAGAGCGGGAGAATTCCGCTGTATCATTTTGATGTCTACAGGATCGCGGATCCGGAGGAGATGTACGAACTGGGTTATGAGGAGTACTTCTACGGAGATGGAGTCTGCGTGGTCGAGTGGGCTGACATAATAGAGGAACTGCTTCCGGAGGATGCTGTGGTGATATCTATTGACCGCGGCGCATCCGAAGAGGAAAGAGAATATACAATAGAAGGACCATGTACATTTTAGCAATCGAAACAACAGGAGCATTTGCATCTGTGGCCCTCGCAAGAGCCAATGATGAAGCAGGCGGGTCTGCCGGAGCGGCGGAAGGGTTTGAGATTCTCGCTTACGCCCAGGGGCACGACAGATATTCGCACCTGCAAAATCTGACGCCTCAGATTCAGCAGGTCATTTGTGATGCGGGAATCACTGTTGATGATTTGTCGGCTATCGCTGTGGCAAACGGTCCGGGTTCTTTCACGGGAATCAGGATCGGCGTATCCACGACACGGGCGATATCCCAGATCAAAGACATTCCATGTATCCCAGTATCCAGTCTGGAAGCGCTGGCGCTGAGGGCACCGGCAATCCGGGAAACAGCGGAACCTTCCGCGAGGAAGAACATTCTGGTCTGCCCGATTCTCGATGCGCGCAGAAGTCAGGTTTACGGTGCGGGTTATCTTGACGGGGAAGAAGTCGTCCCTGCCGGACCGTATACGATTGATGAATTCATGGAACTTGTAAGCGATTACAGTGAAGTATATATGCTGGGTGACGGTGTTGACACCTGCGGGGAAAAGATCAGAGAACTCAGGAAGAGCGGCGTTGCTTTTGCACCGGAAGAAATAAGATACCAGAGAGCAGAGGAAGTTGCAGTGATCGGGGCGGCGAAGTTCAGGGCCGGCTGCGGCGTGACCTTTGATCAGCTTAAACCTACGTACATGAGAATGGCGGAAGCCGAACGCAAGCTCAGGGCGAAGCAGGCGGAGAGCAGACAGGCGGAGGGCAGAGAGAAATCCAATGGCTGACGTAATCATCAGACAGGCGGTGCCGGAAGACACCGCAGACATATATGAAATTGAACAGATCTGTTTCCCGGACCCATGGAGCCGGGATTCGATCCGATATGAGCTGGAAGAAAACGAGCGCGCCTTTTATTTGGTCGCGGAGCACAGCGGCAAGGTTGTAGGCTACATGGGACTTTGGTGGATCATGGATGAAGGGCATATCACCAACGTGGCGGTGCGCCCGGGATACCGGAACCGCAAGATTGCTGAAGGAATCATCCGTGTCATGATCGAGCATACGGTAGGCGCGGGGATTCTCCATCACACATTGGAGGTGCGCAGGGATAATCAGGCTGCCATCAACCTGTACGAAAAGTTTGGCTTCGAGGTGGAAGGCGTGCGGGAAGGCTACTATCAGTTTGACGGCCAGGACGCCCTGATCATGTGGCGGCATGCGACAGATGAGGAGATTGCGGCACTGACGCCGGAGACGGCCGAAGAGACAGCAGAGAAAACAGATAATACTGGCGGATATCAGCCGGGAAAACCGCTGAGAAAACAGATGCCGAAACGGCATAGGAGTAAGAAGTGATAGACGGTAAATTCACGATTCTTGCAATTGAATCAAGTTGTGATGAGACAGCGGCTGCGGTCGTGTGCGAAGGACGCAACGCTCTTTCGAATGTCATTTCCTCACAGATAGATATTCATAAAGCTTACGGCGGCGTTGTTCCGGAAATTGCATCGCGCCATCATCTGGACAACGTGAACTGGGTGTGCCGGAAAGCGCTCGACGATGCGGGCGCGGCCATGGACGACATAGACGCGATCGGCGTAACGTACGGACCGGGTCTTGTTGGAGCGCTCCTGATAGGACTGGCTACCGCAAAGGCATATGCCCTTGCCACAGGGAAGCCTCTGATTGGAGTGCATCATATTCACGGCCACATCTGCGCCAACTATATAGAACACAAAGATCTTGAGCCGCCGTTCATGGCACTCGTCATTTCAGGCGGCCATACAAATATCGTCGAGGTGACGGACTACAATGAACTCAGAGTTCTCGGCAGTACGAGAGACGATGCTGCCGGTGAAGCTTATGATAAGGTCGCGCGTGTCCTCGGACTCGGTTATCCGGGCGGGCCCCTTATCGACAGGATTGCCAGGGAAGGGAATCCTGAGGCGGTTGAGTTCAAGCGCGTGTTCCTCGAAAAGGGAAGTATGGATTTCAGCTTCAGCGGGATCAAGACCGGTGTCCTTAATTATGTCAATTCTGAGAAGCAGGCAGGAAGGGAAATCAACACGGCTGACGTGGCGGCGAGCTTTCAGCAGGCTGTTCTGGACGTCGTAGTTGCCAAGACCGTTGAGGCAGCGCTGTCCCTGGGGAAGGATAAAATCGTCGTGGCAGGCGGCGTTGCGGCGAACAGCAGACTACGCGAGATGCTTAAGGCTGAGTGCGATAAGCACGGCCTCGGACTGTATCATCCATCGCCGGTTCTGTGCACGGACAATGCAGCGATGATCGGCTGCGCGGCTTACTATAAATATAAAGCGCAGGGGCCGGATGATCTGACTTTGGACGCTATACCAAACCTGCCGCTGTAGAAACTGCATTTGCAATGAAGGTTGAAACCAGGTAAACGATGATCGTAATATCCGCAAACAATCTGACAAAAGAATACGACGGCTCAAACCTCGTTCTGAACAGAGTCAGCTTCGCTGTCAACAAGGGTGAGCGGGTCGGAATCATCGGCATCAACGGAGCGGGCAAGACGACTTTGCTGAAGATGCTGGCGGGAGAACTCCCTCACGATGAGGGAGATTTTTTCGTGTCATCGGATCTGAGAATCGGGTATCTGCAGCAGGATGGAGGTTTTGATTCAGAGCGGACAGTGATCGAAGAAGTGGAAAAGGTATTCGAGCACTTCCCGGAGATGGAACAGGAGATGGAACAGCTGCTCGCGCAGGCGAACAGTGACCATTCCGTGCTGAACCGTTACGAGCAGATTCGCGAGCGGTATGAGCGCATGGGCGGATACATGTACAAGAGTGAAATCAGGGGCATTCTCACAAGTATGGCCTTCAGCGAGTCCATGTACAACAAGAAGATTTCCACATTATCCGGAGGGGAGAAAACCAGACTGGCGCTGGCGATTCTGCTCCTCGAAAAACCGGACATCCTCTTTCTCGATGAACCGACCAACCATCTCGATATAGGAACGCTCAAGTGGCTGGAGCAGTATCTCAAGGGCTACAAGGGAACGATGATCATCGTATCCCACGACAGATATTTTCTCAATGAAACAGTCAACAGGATATTTGAAATAGAGAACGGGCGGCTCAGTATATACGAAGGAAACTACGACTTTTACGCTGCCGAGAGAAGGAACAGGCGAGAGGCGGAACTGCGGAAATATGAGAAACAGCAGAAGGAGATCGAACGGCAGGAGGAGATGATCCGCAGGTTCAAACAAAGAGGAACCGAGAAGCTCGCCAAGCGCGCTGCGTCGAGGGAAAAACGTCTGGCTGCGACAGAACTCATGGAACGGCCGGATCAGGGACACGGCAAGCTCAGGCTGAACTTCCGGCAGAATTTCCAAAGCGGAAAAGATGTTCTGCTGGCTGAGGACCTCAGCAAGGGATTTGGATACGGCATCAACAGAGTCGAATTGTTCCGGGGCGTATCGATAGATGTGAAGCGGGGTGAGCGTGTCTGTATTGTCGGTGCCAACGGCATTGGCAAGACGACGCTTTTGAAGATGCTCATGGGTGATCTGGTGAGTACGACAGGACACATCAGAGTCGGTCACAACGTTCAGTTCGGCTACTACGATCAGGGGCAGCAGCTTCTGAACGACAGCAATACAGTCATAGAAGAGCTGCAGGACACCTACCAGCTGTATTCCGAAGGTGAACTCCGCAACATTCTGGGACGATTCCTCTTCCGGGGAGAGTCAGTCTTTCAGGAAGTGGGAGAACTGAGCGGCGGTGAGCGGGCCAGACTGGCTTTGCTTAAACTTATGATGTCAGGGTCGAACACCCTGATACTGGACGAACCTACGAACCACCTGGACATAGAATCCAAGGAAGTCTTCGAAGAGGCCTTGCTGGAGTTCCCGGGAACGTGTCTGATCGTTTCCCATGACAGGTACTTCCTGAACAGGATTCCAACGAGGATCATGGAACTGACGGAAAACGGCCTCATAAACTATCTCGGAAAATACGATTACTATCTGGAGAAAAAACAACAGCTGATCGACTCGGGAAGCAAGTATGTTGCAGGGCTGGCAAA
>CACYBO010000005.1 GCA_902772685.1 uncultured Eubacteriales bacterium
GGATCGTCAGTATCGGAAGGTTGCATCCGCAGAAAAATCAGGAGCTGCTGATCCGGGCGTTTGATGTTTTTCATTCCGACCATCCCGAATACGAACTGGCTGTCTATGGAGAAGGGTATGAACGGCTGAAACTGGAAACCCTCGTGCATGATCTGGGACTGGAGGGGGCGGTTCTTCTTCCGGGCAACATTGTGAATGTGCATGAAGCGGTTGCGGATGCGGAAATGTTTGTGCTGTCGAGCGATTATGAAGGCCTTCCAAATGCACTGCTGGAATGCATGATGATGGGAATGCCTTGTATATCCACAGCATGTGACGGCGCAGTCGATGTTATTACAGACCATGAGAATGGTCTTCTGACGCAACCCGGAAATAAAAAAGAGCTGACAGACGCCATGCAGCTGCTGGCGGAGGATTCCGCACTCCGCGAAAAACTCGGTATGAATGCGATGAGGAGTTCCGAAATGTTTCGGAAGGACAGGATTATTGAGCAATGGGAACAACTGATAGAAAACCTGAGCTGAAGGAAAGTACACTCAGTTACAACGACCTGAAGTGGAAAAAGAAATACCTGGGGCCTTTGTATGTCCATGGCTTCAAAGATGTTCTGCGCAGGAGAAGATCAAAGGAGAGAGCAAAGGTAAACAAAAGTGTCGTTCTGGAGACAGCAGATACGGTCACACTGCTGCCCGGAAGCAAAACGACGAAAATCACGGACTGCGGCTATGACATGCTGTCGTGCTGTTACACAGGGATTTCTGCGGCGTATGATGTTGAACTGTCCGCAACCGTCATTGTTGAGCGGTTTCTCGAAGACGGATTCCCAACTTACCAGGAGGGATTCGGACTGTTTGTGAGAGACAGTATGGAACTGGAGTCCGCATCAGGCTACCCGTATTCCAATATGGCGTTGGCAGGAGGGTGTCTCGGAGAAACAAACTATTTTGTCCGCAGCGGCGTGACGGAAAAAGAGCGGGAGGAAATCAGCAATTTCAGTCTGAAAAAACGTTCGTCCGGGCAGCGCTTCCGCACGGCGGATGAACCGCATGTCTATCAGATCAGGGTTAAGATGAGCGGGCAGCAGCTGAGCGCTGAGATGCTGGATGAAAACGGAACCGATATGCTGGCGCCTGACGCGCAGGCGGATGGCGGCGAGATTAAGGATGACGGCGTATTTACACAAAGCGGCAGCACATACACTATCCCTATTGGGAAGGAGAACTTCTTAATTCGCGATAAAAGAAGATATTACATAGGCTTTCTGGTCGCGGGCAATTCTCAGATAGCCATCAGAAAAAAATCGGTAACAGTAAAACTGACGCCCGCATCTGCGGGTAAGGAAAACATTCTATATGTTTCTCCGGAGGGAAGCCCGTCTGCAGACGGCAGCAGGGACTGCCCATTTGATCTTGAAACGGCCATTGCCAGAACCAAAGGTGAAACAATTATGCTCCTCCCGGGGAGATATCTTCCGGAATCGGATGTTGTGCTTGGCAGCAGGCGCCTTTTAGAGAAACAGATATGCACGATTACTGCAGAATCAGGCAGGAGAGAAGATACTGTAATTGATTTTGCAGGGAAGGACAGCGCCCTGAAAATCACGGGGGATTACTGGAGACTGGAAGGAATCACCGTAACAGGAGGAATGGGGATTCAGATATCCGGCAAACATAACCAGCTGGAGAGATGCCTTTCCGTTCGAAACCGGGAAACCGGCATATTGATTCGGCATCCTGACAACAACGCAGGAAGACAGGAATGGCCCGCGTATAACCGGATTGAAAGCTGTATCTCCTGCCTGAATATGGATGCGTCAGAATGCAACGCAGACGGCTTTGCGTGTAAGGTTACCGCCGGCAGGGGAAACGAGTTTGTGAATTGCGTATCCTTCCTGAATTCGGATGATGGCTTCGATTTATTCACAAAAAACAAGTCCATTGGGGCTGTTAAACTGACATCGTGTGAAAGCTGCTTAAATGGATACTTCTATTCCGGTGAAAGCGGACTTGTTCAGACAAAAGGAAACGGCACCGGTTTTAAGCTGGGCGGCAGCGGAATAAAAACAAGGCATATCGTCAGAGACTGCACGGCCCAGGGGAATAAAGACGCAGGATTTACAAGTAATTCAAATCCATCCATTACGCTTATCAACTGCAGGTCATTGAACAATCAGAAGGGCAACGTACGATTCTATTATTCCGGGATACGCACGATTCCGGAAAAAATCATAAAAGGGTTTCTGGCGGTGGATGATCCGGATTATAATGGTGAAGAGCTGTGTAGAAATCTTTTGGAGCACTATGACATTGAAACGGTAATACAATGAAACATTCGCAAAATGAAGAGGGTATCCGTCAGCAGCTGGATGCCCTTACAGAGCTGACACATATATGCAAAAACAACAATGCGCCGGTAAAGGCAGAATCCAAGCCCGCTTTTGCTGTTAGAGTAATCAGGAGAATCCGGCGGGGCGACATTCGTACAATGCACAGGTACGGGCTTCAGGTTTTGAAGGGCCGGCTTTTAAACGCAAGGGGATCCAAACGGAGAGCACCCCGGACGGCGCCCCGGCAGTACGATTATTTCAGCGATGAACGGATTGCGGTATACACGGCTTTGTTTGGCGCATATGATTCACTTAGAGAACCGGTTTGTCATCCGGACAATGTAGACTATTACATTCTGACAGATCAGGAATTACCGGCGGAAAGCTGCTGGAATCCCCTCGATATCAGAGAATGCATTCCGGAACAGTACCGGAGAGATTCTGTCATGGCAAACCGCTGGTGCAAGATGCATCCTCATTTGCTCTTTCCGGAGTACAACTATTCCGTCTACGTGGACAGCAATTTTCTGATCACGTCCGATCTGACGGCCCTGGTCAATCAGATGAACGATTATCCGGTAGCGATGTTTCATCATAAAGAGAGAAACTGCGTATATGATGAGATCACTACATGTATTGAAAAAAAGAAAGACAGTAAGGACCGATTGCTCGCCCATAAAAAAGTTCTGCAGAAGAAGCGGATTCCAAAGCAGTTCGGACTTCTGGAAGCTCCGATAATTGTTCGGAGACACCATGAAAAGAGATCCATCCAGCTGATGAATGAGTGGTGGAGAGCCTTTTGCAGGGGTTGCCGGCGGGATCAAATCGCATTGATTGAAGCCCTTTGGGATCTCAATATTCCGCCCGGAACAATTGCGGTGTTAGGAGATGATTTCAGAGAGTGTGATCTGCTTATGATCTTTCCGCACAACTAAGTTCAGCATTCAGGAGGTTAAAAATGATTATTTATCATGACAGTGGGGGCAGGCGTCTTTTTGGTGATCTTATAGATGAGAACGGGCAGAAATATGCCTCGCACTACCCACTGCCGGGGAAAATTGTCAGGCTCTTATGCAGGAGGAAAATGCTCAAACGTTTTCCTAAAGCAGATCCGGATGACCCGATGATTATAGTGTTTGATACAGCGACATCTGTCGAATATCTTTTTGAGCTCAAAAAAAAGTATCCAGAAAAATATATAATATTCTGGTTCTGGAACCGTATCGATGATTCCAGTCGTGCAAGAATGGAGCAGGCAAAAGCAATCCTGCCGGTTTGGTCCTATTCACCGAGTGACTGCAAGCTTTATGGTTTGAAGTATAACACACAGTTTTATTTTGACAGCCTGATTCCGGACGATGATCCGAAGGAGCAGGATGCTTCCGGACAACAGAATATTGGAACTCCGGGAGATCCGCCGAAAGCATTATTTATCGGGCGTGAAAAGGAGGATCGTCTTGACGCGCTGGAGAGGATTATCTCCGCATTGAAATCAAACGGAGTCACTGTGGAAACACAGATCACAAGGCGCTTGTCAAAGATGGAAAGACTATTTTTGCGTGAAAAACTCATTCCTTACATGGAGGTCGTTGAAAAGACCAAGAAATCAGATATACTGATTGATTGTTACGGGTCGGACACCGCAGGGTGCTCTCTTCGAGTTATGGAAGCGATGTTCTTCGGGAAGAAACTGGTTACTGACAACCGGAGTCTTGCGGATTATGATTTTTACGACAGTCATAACATCTATATTATGGGGGAAGATAAGAGAAGCCTGAAGGAATTCATCGAAGAACCGTGCGTGCCGGTTCCGGAGGAAATCCGCAACAAGTACCGTTTTTCTGAATGGATCAAAAGATTTTCACAGGAAGATTGATTGACAACGGCAAATGACCGCAGTAAAATGAACTCGTGAATAATGATTCACGAGTTCATTTTTTAAGTTTCGACTACATATTCAGGAGGATTGAAATATGGCATATGATGGTTTTGCAATTGACGAATATCCGGACGCAGAGAAGATCGTTGCACAGCTGGACGAGCTGAAGGACGGACCGATTTACGGGGTAAAGCCGGAGGCTTTGGCGGAATACGAGGAAGAGTACTTCGCAAAGAAATGCGCGGGCTCAAAGGAACGCATCGATGAAGCGAAGCAGGTGATCCCGGGCGGAGTCCAGCATAATCTGGCGTTCAACTATCCGTTCCCGATCGTCATGACGAAGGCGGACGGAGCGAAACTCTATGATATCGACGGCAACGAATACTACGATCTGCTTCAGGCGGGCGGACCGACTGTGCTGGGATCGAATCCACTGTCAGTCAGAGAGAAAGTCATCGAGCTGCTGAATACATGCGGACCATCAACGGGACTGTTCCATGAGTATGAATACAAGCTGGCGAAACTGATCGTAGATCTGGTTCCATCCGTTGAGATGTTCAGGATGCTGGGATCCGGAACGGAGGCAGCCATGTGCGCAGCAAGGATTGCCAGGCTGAAGACGAAGCACAAGAACATCCTCAAGATGGGCGGCGCGTATCACGGCTGGTCAGACCAGCTGGCTTACGGCATCAGGATTCCGGGAACGAAGGGAATCCAATCCAGAGGAATTCCGAGCTATGTGTTCGGGCACACGGACGAGTTCTTCCCGGGCGACTTGGATGATCTTGAGAAGAAACTGAAGAAACATAAACTGGATGGCGGTACAGCGGCAGTTTATCTGGAACCGGTTGGACCTGAGAGCGGCACGCGTCCCGTAACGAAGGAATTTGTAAGAGGCGTAGAGGAACTGGCCCATGCGTACGGCGCACTCCTCATATTTGATGAAGTCGTTACAGGATTCAGAATCGGAACAGGCGGCGCGCAGGAGTACTTCGGCGTCGATCCGGACCTGACGATATTCGGCAAGGTCATCGCAGGCGGCTATCCGGGTGCCGGCGGAGTCGGCGGACATCTGGACTGCATGCAGCATCTGGGAGCCGGCATTGATTCATCCGGAAAAAAAGTCAAGAAAGCACTCTGCGGAGGCACGATGGCGGCGACGCCGATTTCATGCTGCGCAGGATACTACACAATCAAAGAGATAGCCGAGACCAACGCATGCGAAAAGGCAGGCCGCATGGCGGACAGACTGATCAAGGGACTTAGGGAATCAGCCTCAAAGCACAGCCTCCCGTTCGTCATTTTCAATCAGGGATCCATCTGCCACGTGGATACGGTTGGCACGATGCACTACGCAATCGATTGGAGCAAACCATGGCAGCTTCCTAAGATTCTCAAGGAGACCGGCAGACGGCAAAAGGAAATGGAGCATATGGGTGCCGCCTATATGGCGGAGGGCATCGTCACGCTGGCAGGCTCGAGACTGTACACGAGCGCAGCTTACGACGAGGAGATGATCGACGATCTCATCGGAAGATTCGACCGGGTATTCGCCAAGTGCGGCAGATTGGAGGACTGATATGATTTATCAGAAGAAACAGGCCGAGCAGATTTTGCTGAAAGCGTGTGAAGAGCTGGTAAACAGCGGACTCATCGCCAGAACATGGGGCAATGTGAGCATCCGGCTGTCAAAGGATTTGTTCCTCATTACGCCGAGCGGCAGGGCATATGAGACGCTGCAGGCATCTGATTTGGTGACAGTGAAAATCAGAGATCTTTCCTATGAAGGAGATGTGAAACCTTCCAGCGAGAAGGAGATTCACGCATCCGTATATAAACTCAGACCGGAGGTGGATTTTGTTGTTCATACCCACCAGGCAAACGCTTCAGCAGTGAGCGTTCTGGGGGAGGATTTTCCGCTTATTCTTACCAATGGAAATCTGAGAGCAGAGAAAATTGTAACGGACGAAGAACACGCGGCACTGGGCGATGTCATACCGACTGCGAAATACGGCTTATCCTCAACGAAGCCTCTTGCCGCCAATGTGCGGAGAGCGATGAGGAGGAATCCCAACGCCAAAGCGATTCTAATGAAGAATCACGGGGCGCTCTGCATGGGAGCGGATCATGAAGAAGCCTTCAAGACAGCGTACGCCCTCGAAAAAGTCTGCGGAAGAATTTTTGAAATCCGGTGCGGCTGCAAGATGCCAACGAAGACAGGGGCTCTACTCGAAGGAGAAATCGATAAAGGTTACATGATGCATGTGAGAACACCATACATCCTGCGCATGAGCAGAAGAGGCAAGGATGTCAAGGCTTATCTGGACGATCAGGCTCAGATAGGCGGTCCGGTAACGAGGTGCATCGAGCCGGGTGACCGGAGCTATCTCAGGAAACTCGCCGGGGACGGCGGGTCGGTGCTGCTCAAAAACGACGGCGCACTGGTAATCGCTAAAGACAAGGAGGAAGCGGCCGCGGCGGCAATCGTCCTTGAGAAGAACTGCCAGGCGGCGATGCTCGCCCTCAAGAAGGGAGTCAACCCGGTGGATAAGGCGAGCGCAGACCTGGAGCACCTGTTCTATGTCAACAAATACTCCAAGCGCAAAGGTGGAGACGATGCTGAAGAAACTGACTGAAACACAACAGGCGCAGATTGTAGATAAGGCGATAGAAGAGTTCGCGCGCAAAGGCTACAAGGGAGCCGGTCTGAGCAACATTGCCCGCAGCGCAGGGGTCAGCGTCGGGGTCATTTACAAGTACTATAAGGATAAGGAGGAACTCTTCGGGGCATGCGTAAGCAAAAGCATCGCATACCTTGATGAGGTTCTGACTACTGCGGGGCAGGAAGGAAGCGACCTTCCGGAGATGATCCGCTCCCTGATCAGGCAGACACAGGCTGCGTCCGGAGAGCACCCCGAATATTTCAGGATGTATCACCAGATTACTGCGGGAGACGACGCCGCACAGGCAGCGAAACTTGCGGAGATCATAGAAAGACCATCGGCAAAAGCATACAAGGCGGCACTCAGGAAAGCCAGGAAGGAAGGACGCATTGACGAGGAACTGGATACAGGAGCAGGCGCATTTTTCTTTGACAACCTGATGATGATGCTCCACTACGCCTACAGCTGTGCATACTATTCCGAGCGGATGAACATATACTGCGGCAAAAAACTGGCCTCGAGCGGAAAGAAGATGGAAGACCAGATGGTGCGTTTTGTTTTGAACGGACTTGGCTACCGGGGATAACCGGTCCGGAACAGAAGGAGTGAAACAATTGCTTATACTCGCATACGATATCGGAACAACAGGAGTGAAGACATGTCTGTTCAATGTGGACCAGCAGATTCACATGGTGGGCAGCGCCTCCTGCGGATACGAACTGTACATCATGCCGGACGGCGGAGCCGAGCAGCATGCAGATGAATGGTGGCAGGCCATGTGCGCCAGCACCAGACAGCTCATCGTTGAAAACGGCGTTGACCCTTCAGAGATAGAGGGAATTTCATTCTGCTCTCAGATGCAGGGTCTCGTTCTCGTGGACAGAGAAGGCGAACCGGTGAGACACCCTATGAGCTACATGGATCAGAGGGCGACACGGGAAATCGATGAGGGATTGCACAAAGGCCTCAAGGTCGCCGGGATGAACGCGAGGAAGCTAATCAAATCCCTGCGGACCAACGGCGCTGTTTCCGGCAGCGTCAAGGATCCGATGTGGAAATACCTTTGGGTGAAGAACAATGAACCGGATGCTTTTGCACGGGTATACAAGTGGCTCGATGTCAAAGAGTACCTGATTTGCCGGTGCACCGGGGAGATGATCATGACCGAGGACAGCGTCTACTCGACCATGCTGTGCGACACCAGAGGCGGCCGCAGAGAGTGGAGCGAGGAACTCTGTCGGATGTTCGGCGTCGATACAAATCATCTGGCAAAGATCATCAGAACCACGGATCAGGCAGGCACACTGCGTGCAAAGGAAGCGGCGGAGCTGGGGCTCGCTGAAGGAACGCCGGTGTACGGCGGAGGTGGAGACGCATCGCTGATTGGAATCGGCGCAGGGTGTGTCAAGGTTGGCGACACTCATATCTACTGCGGTACATCGGGGTGGGTCTGCACGATCACTGATCAGCAGAAAGTCGATACGGGAAGCATGATCGCGGCTATCGTCGGAGCCCAGCCGGGGCTTTACAATTACTTCGCCGAGATGGAGACTGCCGGCAAGAGCCTTGAATGGGTCAAGGACCATCTGGCTCTCGATGAAATCGGGATCTACATGGAGAAGAAAGACATCACCGGAAATAAGGAGCATGTCTATACGAGTCTCTATGATTACATGTCCGAGGTGGTGGATTCCAGTGAGCCGGGAGCAGGCGGAGTGATCTTCACGCCGTGGCTCCATGGAAACCGCTGTCCGTTTGAAGACGCGAATGCATCGGGCATGTTCTTCAACATCTCACTGGAAACAGGTAAGACAGAGATGATCCGTGCAGTCGTGGAAGGCGTATGCTACCACCTGCGCTGGATGCTCGAATGTGAAGAAAAAAAGGTAAAGGGATCAGAGACAATCCGGTTCTGCGGCGGCGGGGCACTGTCTCCGGTAACCTCGCAGATTCTGGCTGACATACTGAACAGACCGGTCGAAGTTCCGGCGCAGCCTCAGAATGTTGGATCAGTCGGTGCCGCACTTACTGCGGCAGTTGGAGCGGGAGCGATTGGAAGTATCGAAGAAGCGGCCCGCCTGATCAGGCCGGCTGCAATCTACTCTCCGGGAAGCTGCGGGAGCGACGGCAGGGCGGCTTATGAGAGAAACTATCAGGTGTTCAAGAAACTGCACAGCAGCAACAGGAAGCTGTTCGCGCAGATCAACGGATAAAAAACTGTTCGCTCAGGACAGCGGATAAGAGCTGTTCGCGGTACACAGACAGGAGGTTTTCTTGATATGAAGAGAGAAAATGTTTCACCCTACAGATGGGTCATCCTCATCGCGGCGATTCCAATCATCATCTCCACAGAGATGGTGTGGCTGACATTCTCGCCGATTGCAAGCGTCATTGCTGAACACTACGGAGTCAGCGGTTTCGCTGTTGATATGCTGGCGACAAGCTACATGATCATGTTCATCATCTTCTGCTTCCCGGCGGCCTACGTAATCGACCGGTTCGGGTTCCGCAGATCCCTCGTGATCGGTGCGCTGCTGACAGGTATTTTCGCGTTTACGCGTGCAGCCTTTGCGGGAAGTTTCGCGGCGGTTGCCATTTCGCAGTTTATCATCGCCATCGGTCAGCCGTTCCTGCTCAACATAACAACGAAAGCGGCAGCTAACTGGTTCCCGTTCGAGGAGCGTGCGACGGCGGACGGACTTTTGACCATGGCCCAGTACGCGGGGTTTGCGATACCGATGGTGCTCTCGCCGATTCTGGTGGAATCTGTTGGCGTACAGAAGATGCTCTTCGCTTATTCCGTGATTGCGGTGCTCTCCATGCTGGCAGTTCTGATTTTCATCAGAGAAAAACCGGCGGTTCCGCCTCCCGGTCCTGCCTATGAGCGCGATGATTTCAGCCGTAAAGCCATTTTCAGTTTGTTCAGAAACCACGGCTATGTGCTGTGCCTGATCTGTGCGTTTATATCCATTGGTATTTTCAATACGATTCTGACCCTGATCGAAACGATCCTGAAGGGCCGGGGCATTACGCCTGCAGAAGCAGGTATCATCGGAGCGGCGTTTGTTGTTGCGGGCGTCATCGGGGCTATCGTTCTGCCGATCATTTCGGACAAGATGGGCGTGAGAATCCGTTTCCTGCTTGTGGCCGTTGCACTGCTGGTGCCTTTGTACCTGGGGCTGACCTTTGTCAGGAGCTTCGTGATCCTCGTTGTGATAGCGGCGATTGCCGGCTTCTCAATCATGGGTGTAGCGCCGATTCTGTTCCAGCACAGTTCAGAAGTCGCCTATCCGGCACAGGAGGGGACGTCCCTCGGAATGATTCTGCTGATGGGGCAGATTTCCGGAGCATTGTTCGTACTGCTCTTTGAAGCGATCAGCGGCGCGACCGGATCTGTAACAGCACCGATGATAGGCATTGTTATTCTCACCGCAATCGAAATACCGATTGTCACGAGGATGAAAGAGTCAAAACTGGTAGACCAGAAACAACAGTCCTAGTCGGCGTTAATTGTCCGTCTCTGTTTCAGGATCCTGTTGGTTCTCTATGTTTTCGGAAGGGATGCCGCCTTCTTCAGAAGGGGTGCTGTCATCTGAAATTACGTCCGGCTGGAGAGCAGCGTTCTCCTCTTCGGCCGGATTTTCATTATTCAATTCTGTATTTTCAGGTTCATTCATTTGCGTTTCCGGTTCAACCGGAGCGGCATCCGTTTCGGTCTGCGCGGCGCGGGTCATACTGATTGGAATCCGGGCGCTGTATTTTCCGTTATTATTGTTATACACGAACACAAAATCATACAGAGTCTTTTCACAGGTGTTTAAGCTGAGAAGTTTCAAATCGTTTCCGTTCAGATTGTTATATATTTTTTGATTCTTCGGGAAGGCCTTATCGCGGTAGTCCTTAAAAAGCATGGGGTATCTGAAGTTGCTTATGTAGTTATTGTATACGCCTGCGTTTGTGATGCCGTATCCAAGAATTCCATCGTATGTGTTTTTCCCGTTCTTATATTTTCCGTTTATGGTGCAGCCTGTGATAACGAAGTTCCGCCAGTACATTATCCCAATGCCGAAAGACGATACACTGTCAATTTTGCAGTTTCTGATACTGATATAGCGGTGAGGATGCCCATAGCTGCAACTGTGCGTCCCTATTGCTCGAGGCATGTTTTTGAAATTGCAGTTAACAACCGTTATATTTTTGTCCGCCGTTTTGTCCATTTTGCTCCAGGCTGCCGAGAACCCTCCCGTTGCCTTGTCCGGAGTATCGAAATTTATGGCCTCCCTCACGTTCTTTGAATCAGAGATGTTCATGAATGTACAGTTTCTGATTACAGCGTTTTTTGTTGCGTCCAACTCGATGAAATGCCCGCTGGATACATTGCGGAAGGTTATTCCGCTGATTGTTACATTCCGATTGTGGCCTGCTTCGATGCAATTGCTTTTTCCTTGATAGCTCATATCGATTGCAGCGGATCCGGTTCCGATGAGCTTGATGTTCTTTGCTCCATTGTAGCCGCCGTACACTTTTTTTGAATGGCCCTTGCTCGGCTTAACAAAGTGAAACAGTGAATTGGATGCCTTCAGTCCGCGGAGATGGGTGTTCTTCCCTTTTTTGATGACCGCTCCATCAGATAGTTTGATTGTGACGTTTGAAGGAACGAAGATGGTGTTTGTGATGTTGTACGTGCCTTTTTTCAGAATCAGCGTTCCGCCGCTGCATTTCTCAAAACGCTCCATATATGAACGTAAGGTATAGTACATCCTGGTGTATTTGTTATAGTACCTGTATCTCAGCATCTTTTTGTTTCGTGGAATGGATGATGGCGATATGGTGTATGTTTCCGGTCCCAATGTTTTTACAGAGATAGTTTTGGATTTTTTGCCTGCGCCTTTACCGCTTTTGGCTTTGCACGCCTTGATATATACCTTGTACACAGTTTTCTTCTTAAGACCTGAGACTTTGCATGATGACTTGCCTCCGCCCTTGACGGTTTTAACTTTTTTGAACTTTCCGCCCTTCCGACATAAATAGATGTTGTAGCCTTTTGCTCTTTTGACTTTTTTCCATTTCAGTGTGATGCTGCGGTATGTTTTATCTGAACATTTTACCTTTGACGGTGCCTTTAGCTTTGCTGCCGCCTGTGACGGAGAAACCGATGGCACCACGGCAAAGCACATAATAAAACACACTAACAACGCAATAGCGCATATCAGTGGGTGGTGTGATGAAACGGCAGTCCTTTTGGAGTGTCTGTATAATAGCCTTCTCAAAGTTGTCTCTCTCCGTGTTAAAAGTGCTGCTCAGGAAATATTGATTTTTATAGCATGATCTCATAATCATATATTGTCATTTCCCGAGGAGCCAATACCTTTTTCTGTGACGCATGTGATTTTCGTTATGAGATCATCGGTCACGCGGACCTTATAAATGAAGAATACACCGTATAGGGTGAAAAATGCAAGCAACTATTTTGCTGTTATGATTAGTTATTGCTCAAACCCAGCGCATGGTGCTATTATGATTTATATAGGTAATATAGGAAAGTGCATGTTAGTTTAATTGATATACCATGTTAATGATTCAAATTGATATATAAGAAAGAAGGTACACACAATGAAAGTAGGAATCGTAGGGTACGGAAATCTGGGAAAAGGTGTTGAAGCGGCAGTTCAGCTTGCAGGCGATATGGAACTGGCAGCGGTGTTCACGCGGAGAGATCCCGCAGATGTGAAAATCGCTTCAGATGCACCGGTGCTGCCGATGGACAAACTTGATGAGATGGCAGCGGATATCGATGTGCTGATACTCTGCGGCGGAAGCGCGACGGATCTTCCGGAGATGACGCCGCAGCTCGCTGCGAAGTGCAATGTAGTTGACAGTTTCGACACGCACGCCAATATCCCGCAGCATCTGGCTGCAGTAGACGCTGCCGCAAAAGCAGCAGGCACTATCGGTATCATATCTGTCGGCTGGGACCCGGGTCTGTTCTCAGTGGCAAGACTCTATGCAAACGCAGCCCTGCCGACAGGCAATGACTATACATTCTGGGGCAGAGGCGTGAGCCAGGGCCACTCGGACGCAATCAGAAGGATTGAGGGCGTTGCGGACGCGCGTCAGTATACCGTGCCGGTAGCGGCAGCGGTGGACAGTGTGAGAAATGGCGAAAATCCGGAGCTCACCACACGTGACAAGCATACAAGAGAATGCTTTGTCGTGGCGGAAGAGGGAGCTGACAAGGCAGCTATCAAAGAAGCCATCGTCACCATGCCGAACTACTTCGCCGACTATGATACGACAGTGACATTTATCACACAGGAAGAGATGGACAGGGATCACACAGGTCTGCCGCATGGAGGCAGCGTGCTCAGAAGCGGAGTGACCGGAATGGATGGAGAGTATCTGGACACGATCGAGTTCACCCTCAATCTGGAATCCAACCCATTCTTCACGGGAAGCGTCCTGACCGCAGTTGCGAGGGCGGCAGTCAGACTGTCAGAAGAAGGAGTGACTGGCGGAAGGACCATCTTCGACATTCCACCATGCTATCTGGCGGAGACCCCGCGCGAAGAACTCATCGCACACATGCTGTAACATGTGCGGAAGAGGCGGTCCCGCGGATGCTGAGGCTGATTCCGCAGGAGCGGAAACGATCACAGGCGAAACGAACATAGAGAATAGTAAAAACCCGGAGATGTCCGAGCCGTCAGGCGAGTTTCTCCGGGTTTCTATTATCTAGTGAGTGAGCCGTGGTGATCGTCAGCGACGAGGACCAAAGCCGGGGCATTTGTGGAA
>CACYBO010000006.1 GCA_902772685.1 uncultured Eubacteriales bacterium
CCGTTTGCGATGAGGTGGATCATAGTAAGCTCCTGATTTCCTAGTTGATTCTTCTTTCAATTATGATTATA
Source organism: uncultured Eubacteriales bacterium (assembly GCA_902772685.1). Classification (GTDB taxonomy): domain Bacteria; phylum Bacillota; class Clostridia; order Peptostreptococcales; family Anaerovoracaceae; genus Lentihominibacter. The sequence goes on from CACYBO010000006.1 coordinate 72, forward strand.
CTGATGGTGAGACATTTGAAAAGCGAATGATATTAATGCTAAACATTACAGGTTCTCATGTATGAAGGAGCCCGAAATGAACAATTCACAGATCAGATATGAGATATTCCTGAAGGTGGCGGAGCTGGGCAATATTACCCTCGCCGCGGATGCGCTCAGTTATACCCAGTCCGGCGTCAGCCACGCCATCGCCGCCATGGAGCGGGAAGCAGGCTGCACTCTCTTTCATAGAAGTAAGACAGGCGTGACCCTGACGGAAAACGGCAAGGCTCTGCTGCCTTTGGTGCAGGAGCTTGTCAACAAACAGCATTCTCTGGATCAGGCTATGGACGCCCTCTCCAACCGCGTTGCCGGAACTCTCCGCGTGGGTAGTTTCACCAGCTTCACGGCGCTGTGGGCCGCGAAACTGATTCAGGATTTCACACAGCAGTTTCCGGAGGTGAAGATTGAACTGACCAATGGTGTTTACCGGGATATTGAAAACGGCATTTCGGAAGGCAGACTGGACTGCGGATTCCTGAGTTCCATTGAAAATGATCCTCTGGACTTCACCCCTCTGTTCGACGATCCGATGATGGTGATTCTGTCACCGAATCATGCGCTCGCAAAAGCAGAATCCATGCCTTTGCATGATTTAATAAAGTATCCTTTCATCTCGCAGTTTCAGGGTTCCAATCACGATATGCAGCAGGTTCTCAAAAAGGCGAAGATTCGCCCGAAGACAAAATACACTCTGGACGACGATATCTCTGTAATGGGTATGGCAGCCCAGAATGAAGGCATCGCTCTGGTTCCGGAAATGATGATCAGGACGTGCGCCTTTGATCTGGCTGCGGTTCCGCTTGATCCGCCGCAACACCGGACCATCGGTCTTGCCACGCTGCCGATCAAGGAAACGACACTCCTCGTCCGGACGTTTATCGCCTTTTGCAAAAGCTATGATTTTACAGACAACTAAGAAAGGACAGCATCTTATGGGAGCACTTAACGGATTAAAAATACTCGACTTTTCGACTCTTCTTCCCGGTCCGTACGCATCGCTGATGCTCGCTGATATGGGCGCGGAGGTTCTCAAAATCAGTTCTGCAAGCAAAGCAGATCTGGTTGTTGATTACGGCACACGCATCGAGGGCGCGGATATATCTGCATGCCACGCGTGGCTCGGGCGCAATAAGAAGACCATGTTTCTGAATCTGAAGACGCCGGAGGCGAAGCAGATCGTCCGCCGGCTCATTATGGAATATGACATCATCCTTGAACAGTTCCGGCCTGGAGTCATGCAGAGACTGGGGCTGGGATTCGAGGAACTGCGGGAAATCAATCCCCGGCTGATCTACTGCTCTCTCACCGGATACGGTCAGACAGGCCCTCTCCGGGATGCAGCAGGACATGATATCAATTATATGTCCCGCAGCGGAATCATCTCACACGCCGGTCGGACCGCAGAAGGCCCGTCCCTGATGAATTTTCAGGTTGCCGACATCGCCGCCGGATCCCTCCATTCCGTCATCGGCATCCTGGCTGCCGTATATCACCGGGATCGCACCGGCCAGGAACAGTATGTTGACGTCGCCATGCTGGACGGCTGCATTCCTTTCAACAGTCTGGACGGAGCGGAGTTCCTCGTTTCCGGCAGGCAGCCCGCCAGAGAAGGCGAACTGCTGAACGGCGGGTGCATGTACGACTATTATGAGACCAGTGACGGCGGCTACATGAGCGTCGGATCGCTGGAACCGAAATTCTGGGAGAACTTCTGCCGGACACTCGGCCGGGACGATCTGATTGAGGGGAGTGTCTGGCCTGAAAACGCTCCTGCTGTCAAAGAACAGATCCGGGCGATTTTCCGGACGAAGACAAGAGACGAATGGACCAGGATCTTTGCGGACGCGGATGCCTGCGTGCAGCCCGTTATGAATCTTCAGGAAGCGCTGCTCGAGGACGAACAGACCCGCGCCAGAGACATGGTCGTCGAGGTCGGTCTGCCTTTGCATGATACTGTGAAAGTAAAACAGATGGCGACGGCAATCAAACTCAGCGAAACACCTTGCGAGTATCGGTTCGCAGGCTTTCCGCTCGGGTATCACACGCGTGAAATCATAGACTCTCTGGGGATGGATTATGAAGTTCTGGCATCCCGCGGCGTGTTTGACTGATCCGCAGGATACCTGCCCGGGTTTGTCCGGGTTTACCCAAACTCAGACGAAGAAAAATGCAGTTCCTATGATGACATACACTGTCACCAGCTGCAGGCCTTCCAGCCAGTTGGACTCGCCGTCGGAGGCGACGCGGTTGGCGATGAGCACGGACGCTGTCACCGAAACAAGCTCGAATGGCGTGAACACAATGCTCATCGGCGTGAAGAAAAGGCTCAGCAGAATCAATACAGGAACGACGAACAGGATGATCTGCAGACTGGATCCAAGAGCGATCTCAACAGCTGCGTTCATCTTGTTTTTTATGGCCATGATGACAGCGGATGAATGCTCCGCCGCATTGCCGATGATCGGAACCAGAATGATGCCTACGAAAGTCTTCGAAAGCCCTGCGCTTTCAGCCATCGGTTCAACGGTCCCCACAAATATCTCAGAAAGAATGGCAATGCAGATTGTAGACGCAACCAGCAGACCGATGGCTACCGGCAGCTTCATCTTCGGTTTTTCGCTGTCATCGGTAGTGATCGTCTCTTCATAGAGATGCCGGTGTGTGACGAAGACAAAGACGAACTGCATGATGTAGATCAGGAGCATCAGGCCGGCGATGATGACACTGAGCCCTTCAAACTTGGTGGTCAGGCTCCATTCAGGCAAAGTGTGTGTGAAAATGGCCGGAATGGCAAGTCCCAGCACAGCAAGAAGCAGCATGCTCGATGTGATGTTGATGGAGTCCCTGTTGAACTTCTGGGTTTTGTACTTCACCCCGCCGCACAGCATGGACATGCCGAGCACCAGCAGGATGTTGCCGATTACGGAACCTGCCAGAGACGCCTTGACCACATCAAACATCCCTTCCTTCATAGCGACAAAGGCGATGATCAGCTCCGTCGCGTTTCCAAACGTCGCATTCAGAAGTCCGCCGATTTTCTGACCGCAAAAGCACGCGATCACGTCGGTGCTCTTGCCCATGATACCCGCTAACGGAATGATCGCCAGAGAACTGCACACAAAGAGAATCGGATCAGAAAGGCCCATCACTTCTCCGACTATAGTTACCGGCAGAAAAATCAGCAGTATACTAAGAAATTTCATCAAACTATCCTTCGCCTTATCTCACGCACCGTTCCGATCAATCTCTTTCGGGAACGATCTCCAGCCAATATCCATCCGGATCCTTGATAAAGTAGATTCCCATGGACGGATTCTCGAAACAGATGCAGCCCATTTCCTCGTGCAGCTTATGGGCAGCATCATAATCATCTGTGCGGAACGCCAGATGGAACTCCTCTTCGCCGATATCATACTTCTGCGGATGGTCTCTGAGCCATGTCAGTTCCATCTCGAAGTCGTTGTCTTTATTACCGATGTAAACAATAATGAAAGAACCATCTTCGGCTGTTTTCCGGCGTTTCTCTGTGAGTCCCAGAGCAGCTTCATAAAACTGCAGCGATTTATCCAGGTCGCTCACATTGTAATTTTCATGTATCATTCTGAACTTCATACGCATACCGTCCTATTTCAGAGTGCCATTGACGGAATCCTTGAGGATGACATCGTGCGCGCCGCCTTCGACGATGCTCGTAGCGGAGACGAGTGTCAGCTTGGCGTTCTCCTGAAGATCCTTGATCGTCAGCGTACCGCAGTTGCACATGGTCGACTTGACCTTGAGCAGGGACTGACGCACATTGTCGCTGAGCGGTCCGGCATATGGTACGTATGAGTCCACGCCTTCTTCGAACTTCATACGGGCGTCGCCGCCGAGATCGTAACGCTGCCAGTTGCGGGCGCGGGCGGAACCTTCACCCCAGTATTCCTTATAGTAATTACCGTTTATCTGAATCTTGTTCGTAGGTGATTCATCGAATCTTGAGAAGTAGCGGCCGAGCATGAGGAAGTCCGCCCCCATTGCCAGAGCCAGGGTCATATGATAGTCATAGACGATACCGCCGTCCGAACAGATCGGAACGTAGATACCCGTCTCTTTGAAATAATCATTTCTTGCTTTTGCAACTTCGATAACCGCGGAAGCCTGTCCGCGTCCGATGCCCTTCTGTTCTCTGGTGATGCAGATGCTGCCGCCGCCGATACCGATCTTCACGAAATCCGCTCCCGCCTCAGCGAGGAACCGGAATCCTTCTCCATCGACGACGTTTCCGGCACCAATCTTAACGTCTTCGCCGTATTTGTCCCTGACGAATTTGAGCGTGTCAGCCTGCCACTGGGAGTAACCCTCGCTGGAATCTATGCAGAGCACATCAGCCCCCGCTTCAACAAGCGCCGGAATTCTCTCTTCGTAATCACGGGTGTTGACTCCCGCGCCGACGACGTATCTCTTGTCCGGATCCAGAAGTTCATCCGGATATTCCTTGTGCGCGATGTAGTCCTTTCTGAATACGAAATAGACGAGACGCTGTTTGTCATCAACGACAGGCAATGCGTTCAGTTTGTGATCCCAGAGCATGTCGTTCGCTTCGCTGAGTGTTATCCCTTCCTTGGCGTGTATCAGTTTCTCGAAAGGAGTCATGAATTCGCACACGAGTGTATCAGGCGACATTCTGCTGACCCTGTAGTCACGGCTGGTCACAAGACCTACCATTCTTCCCTCAGCTGTGCCGTCCTCTGTAACTGCTGTCGTGGAGTGTCCTGTTTTCTCCTTGAGTTCCAGCAGATCCATCAGAGTCTGGTCGGGACGAATATTCGTGTTGCTGGTAACGAATCCGGCCTTGTGGTTTTTGACCTTCTGGACCATCCTCGCCTGGCTCTCTATCGGCTGAGAACCGAATATGAATGAGATTCCGCCTTCCTTCGCCAAAGCTATCGCCAGCTCATCACCTGAAACTGACTGCATGATGGCGGATGTCATCGGAATATTCATCGTAATCGCCGGCTTTTCGCCTTTTTTGAACTTCGTCACAGGCGTTTTCAGTGAAACATTCTCGACTCTGCATTCGGTCGATGAGTAACCCGGCACCAGCAGGTATTCATTAAAAGTTCTCGATGGTTCGTCAAAATAGTTAGCCATTTTCTCTCCCTTCTTCTGCAAAAGCATTAGTATCAGTAAATCATTCTGTCAGATGCTTCTTTATTCAGTGATCCATACTCTTCGCCGTCAGTGGCTATGAGCAGTGCGGGCAAAAACCACGCGGCGTATTTGCCCGGCGATTTGAGTACATCGTTCATGACCTCCTCCACATCCACGAAAGTCATCTGTGATGCTTCCTTCGGATCCGGCGAAGGTTCTTTATCCGGTTTGCTGCCTTTTAACCATCCGACGAATACATGATCGAATTCATGCTCCGTCAGACCGTTATCGAAGTCCGCCTTATACACAAAGGCACCTTTCTCTTCCAGCGCCCCTTCTGCACCGTCTTCCAGATCTTCGGCGGAATAGCCTGTTTCTTCCGGCAGTCTCCGCAGCGCCGCCTCCATAAGACGCTCGCCATGGCGCGGATGGGAACAACAGCTGTTCGCCCAAAGCCCCGCGGAATGGTATTTCCCCGGTGCGCGCTGCTGAATCAGCAGCTGGACGTGAAATGTCCTTGTTCCGTCGGGGTTGTCGATCAAAACTCTCCGGAACAGGAATATAGAAAACGCGCGGTGAAGAAGCCCCTTTTCATGGGCTTCAAGCTTACCGCACGATCCTGTTTCTCTGTCCTGTTCATCTACAAGAATAAGCTGGTCTTCCAATTTGCTTCTCCCTGTTCCGAGTGGTTATATTTCCCCAATTCTATCATATAAAAGGCCTGTTGCAACCTCTTTTTTGATTTCTCCGCCCTTCAGGAATTCAACGATCGTCAGCGCGAATTCCATGGCCAGAGCAGGTCCCATTCCGGTGATTACGTTTCCGTCTACTGTGACCTTGCTGCCTGTCGGCTTCGCCCCCGCCAGATAACTCTCCATGCCCGGGTAGATCGTCGCATTTTTATCCTCCAGCGCTCCGTGAGCTGCCAGAGCTAACGGCGCGGCGCAGATTGCAGCGAGAGGCTTTCCTGCTTTTGCAAACTCCTTAATGCGCGCTGTCAGTCCCTGATGGTCCCTCAGGTTCGTCGCACCGGGCATCCCGCCGGGAAGGACGATCATTTCACAGGACTCATAGTCTGCGTCCTCGAACAGCATGTCCGCTTCGATATTGATTCCATGTGCGCCTTTCACAAGCAGGCTTCCTGTAATAGAAACCATTTTGGCATCGATACCCGCTCTCCTCAGAACATCAACGCAGGTCAGCGCCTCAACTTCCTCGTATCCTTCCGCCATATGTATGAAAACCATATACTTCCTCCTATTTCAAAAACGTGTCGATCGCATCGTTCAGTTCCTTCAGTGCCTCCATATCTTCCTGCTGCACCGCTTCAACGATGCACGTCGACATATGCTCCTTCAGCACCGCCCGGCTCACGCCCTGCAGCGCCGAGTTCACCGCAGCAAGCTGTATGAGGACATCTGTACAGTCCCTGTCGTTTTCGACCATCTTCTTCACCGATTCCATGTGGCCGATGATTCTCGACAGTCTGTTGATGACCGCTTTTTTGTGGTCAGGTGAATGGGTGTGCGTGTGCTCGCCATGCACATGTGTATGTTCCGTCATATCGTTCTCCTTCCCTGAACAACCTATGGGATGGCAATTCTTTCCTTCGTTCTGTATATTTTATCATCTCTGTTTCCGATGGTGTTCATGAGAATCAGCAGGTAACCATCATCAACAGCGCAGCTTTCTATCTCTCCGATGGAAACATCATAACTTCCCAGATAGGCTCCGTCGGAGGCCTTGTAGATATCTATGTAGCTTTTGTTCTTCCCCGGCCAGGTGCAGACGAGAATCGTGTTGTTGTATGCGCCAATATCCTGCGTGTACAAATACGGCGCCGTTTTGGTGAGCGTTTTTTCAACCCTGAAGTGGCTGTCGCACACATATATCGTCTCCGCCTTGGCCAGATAGAACTTATCCGTGCTGATGTCATATGCGATGGCCGATGTTACCACAGGCATGTCCATCTTTTTGATGAGTTTCTTTGTCTTCGCATCAAACACGTAGCACTTCTTTGTCTTCTCACCGTTCTTGGTGCTCAGGACGTACAATCTGTTTGTGTTCGGGTTGTAGGCGCTTCCGTTGGCATGGCCGATTCCATTTGCCTTTGTTACCGCACCCATTTTTCCGTCATTCTTGTTGTACTCTATCAGATTGCCTAGGGTGCTCTCCGGGTTGACATATGAAATGACGCACTGATCGCCGATAATGCTCATGGACTCCGGCAGTCCGGTCTCTCCTGCCCCCTGTATATCCGCCACCAGATTCAAATCTGACTTGCCGAGTTTTTTGATGACCTTGAAGCTGCTGTAGGTAGGTGCTTCCTCGGTCGTTCCTCTGACTTCCGCGACATCCGAAACCCTGCCGTCAACTTTTTTACCGTTGACCTCCGCTACGCCTTTAACCTCATAGTCGTAGTCATCCCTTGTGACTTCAAGGTAAGTCACCTCTGCAGGTGTCTCCAGCAGTTCCTCAAATTCCTGTGTCGCAGGGTTCTTTCTGAGCACTTTATAAGTGGCTGCGTATTCATCAGGCTTCCACCTTATTATCGCTCTGGATGGAGATATGTTTTTTACCGCCCTAATCTGTATTTTATCCAGCACGGACGGATATACGACTACTTCCACTGTCCTCTCCGCGTCGCTGAACAGTCCGTTTCCTTTGGCGCTGATTAAGATCTCCGCCTCTCCGCTTTCCTTGAATTTGACATTTCCGCTGCTGTCGACTTCTGCGACATTTTTATCCGATGACCTGTAATGCAGGTCTCCGTTAGCGGACGCCCTCAGCCTGAAATCGTTTCCCGTAAAACCGTAATATGTCGTATCATTCAGCTGTATGGCCTGTTTGACCTTATCCGCCTTCAAAACAGCGCTCTCACTGAAAGACGGCAGTCCGTTATTGAGCCATGCCCTTACTGTCACTTTGCAGCGGTCACCCGGATACACGCCTCTGATCGTATAGGTGTTATCCCTGATACCGGAAACTGTTGTGAGTCTGCCGTTGATTGTATAAACTACATCGTAACTTTTGCAGTCCAGTTCGCTCCAGTTCGCCGTGACCTCCAGACCCTCCTGCGTGAGCCGCAGATCTCTGACCTGGGCTACCTCTTCCAGCGGGTCGCCAACGAAGGCCACTCTCAGCAGATATGCCGCAAAAGCCATGATCATAAGTATGATAAAAAAGTACAGTATCTTACTTTTCATAATCCCAAATGCCTTTATACAATTTGTATGTCTCTATTGGAGACGCGCTGTGCCATGGTATAAATCCCCCTTCAAGTCCGGCCTCATAAAGTGCGTCCACCTGCTCTTTGAGCTTTTGCTCATCGTACGTTACGGATGGCGCCCAGAACGGTGTATTATATCCGGTTATCCAGGTGCGGGCTGCGGCCGGGGTCGGTATCTTGGTCTGCTCCTTTGCCGCGCTCTCCGCCCACATGGACATAATTGCCTTTGGTTCCGACCAGGTGTCAGCATCACCGAAGTGATCGGTGTAAGGCATGCTGCTGATCGCGTCGACCACATTGGAAATGGCCGGCCAATACTGTCCGCAGGCCGTCACATATCCATCGGAACACTCTCCGAACACGTCCACGCTGAAATACGCTCCCGCTTCATGGATCTGATCCGCTGCGTAAAAGCAGAAATTCTGGATGGCCTGTGCTTTTGATTCACCGTATTTGTTTCTGAAATCTGTGCCCTTATCGAGCGACATTTCATAGGCCTGCTCCGGAAATCTGACATAGTCAAACTGTATTTCATCGAAGTCCATCAGTTGCACGGCTTCAACGGCGAGAGCAACATTATAATACCACACATCACGGCTGTACGCACTCGGCCAATCGGATCCGGAAACGCTTGATTTGATACAGTCTTCAGGGTGGTCTTTCGCGTAATACTTGTCGCTGAAGCAAGTTATCCGGCCGATGGTATAGATGCCCGCGTCCTTGAATTCTTTAACTGCGCTCACATATTCATCCAGAGAAACGTGCGCCTTCTTAAAAGCGGTCGGCGCGAGTTTTTCCGCGGTCGGCGACTCATAGGAAAGGATCCCGCTCTTGATGTCGATCACCACTGCGTTGCAGTTTGTTTCTTCTATGATTTTCAGATAGGCGTCATTGTTGAGGGCTGCCTGATAGTTCAGATACATCCCCCTTGCTTCTTCGCAGAAATCCGTTCCTTTGATTGCGGGCCGCTCTGCCGGATAATAGTCCAGCTCTGTCGCTTTCCCGCCGTGCAGATCCATGCCGTATTTCGCTTTTTTGGCTTTATCGTATTCGCCGTTTTCATTGTAGTTCGCATCGGCCTCTTCCTGTGTCTTCACCAGGTACTTTCCGTATGCAAAACCTTCAGGTGCGTCCGCGTCATCCGCCTGTCTGACCTTGTATTTGGCGACAGCGCCATCTTTTCCCAGACCTTCAAATCCCGTCACCTGCAGTTTCGTTCCCTTCGGCGCAAAGCCTGCGATTTCAGGGCCTTCGCTGTCTTGATATATGGTCACAGGCGTGCGGACGTAGAGTTCCTTCTCGCGCACGACTTTGGATTTTCTGTCCGTCAGATTCCGCGGTTTGATGTACCGTTCTTTATCGCCGTCGAGATACACTCTCTGGTATCTTCCCTCGTCCAGCTCAGCCGGTTCTTCGTCTCTCAGCGTGACTTTCGTTCCGCGCGGCAGCGCCTTTGCTTCCACAAGACTCCCCTGCTCGCCCATTTTATAGACCTGCACGAGATTCTCATCGCCCGCAATAAAAGCCTTCTCTTCGAAGGCTGTTTGGTTCGTTCCTGTAACCGACATGCACGTGAGCACGACGGTCAGTACCCCTATTAATATTTTTACCGGCAGTCTGTCAATCACTCTCATGTCGGTATTATAGCATAATTCTCCGCTTTCCCAGACACTAAAACAGGACCGCGGCGAAAGTTTGCGGTCCTGTTTCTCTTTTCCGGCGTCGGTGCCTTTGCCCTTCGGTCTTACAGGGTAAGTGAAGGCGGCGTGTAAGCCCTTGCCTTCATCTCGGCGTCCAGCTCATAAAGGCTCTTGCTGTCGCTTCCGAAGAGTTCGAACTTGGTTACGTTATCGTCCGCGTTGTCCTCTTCTTCGGCCTGCTCTTTTACAAACCAGTCGAGGAACTGCATTGTTCTGAAGTCATGTTCCTCATAAGCTGCGGCATAGATCTTGTTGATCAGGTCTGTTACGACTCTCTCGTGCTCCGCTCCCATCTTGAGCGGATCGATGAATTCTTTGTATTCCTTATCCGGCTTGTCGATCGCTTCGAGTTCGATGGTCTCGCCCTGCTGCTGCAGATACTGAATGAACAGCATTGCGTGATCGCGTTCCTCCTGCGCCTGAATCATGTACCAGTTGGCATATCCATCCAGCCCGGCGTCCTTGTAGTAGTTGGAAAAATCAAGATACAGATATGCTGAATAGAATTCCGCATTGACCTGATTGTTGAGCAGATCTTTAACTTTCTTTGAAACCATTTAAATACCTCCTTCTGATAACTGTTTCCTATATATGGATTATAGCACCACTCATTGTATTTTCCCATATTATTTGTTATTCTTATAGGCAGATGTTTAACGAGTTAACAGCAAAAACTTATGACTGTATCGTGATCGGCGCAGGGGCATCCGGCCTGTTCTACAGCGCGGCGGATGAGCCGCATGGCGCAGCAAACGGGTCCCGCGGCGGACGGCTGATTCTGGAGAAAACGAACCGTCCCGGACAAAAGCTTCTGCTCAGCGGAAACGGCGCCTGCAACATCACACACGGCGGAAGCATCAAGGATTTCATCGGGCATTACGGCGACCGGGGAACGTCCATCCGAAGCTGTCTGTACAGACACAACAACCTGCATCTGATGGCGTTCATGGAACGGCTCGGCGTCCCTCTTACGGAGCGTCCGGACGGCAAGGTCTTTCCCGCGTCGATGAAAGCGGCGGATGTTCTCAGCGCTCTTCTCGCAAAAGCAACAGAGAACGGTTTCCGGCTGATCCGCAACGCAGAAGTGACCGGTATCTCGGTATCTGACGTTTCCGGCAGCGCGGCAGATAACAGCTCCGATAGCGTGCCGTCCCATGGTGGAACGGTGCGCGTTACCCTGGCGGACGGAACCGGACTCAAAACAAGGAAACTGGTCATCGCAACGGGCGGGGCGTCTTACCCGTCGACCGGCTCTGACGGCAGTTTCATGGATGTGATCAGGCGGGATCTGGGTATCAGCGTCACTGATCTGAAGCCGGCACTGGCGCCTGTTTATGTGGAGAACTATCCCTACAGCGGTCTGTCCGGAATATCGTTTGATGATGTGGAAGTAAGGTGCGGCACGCACACTGCGCGGGGTCCTCTGCTTCTGACACACAAGGGTTTCAGCGGACCGGCGATTCTGCACATTTCACAGTACGTAAATCCGGGAATGCTACTTGTGATAAACTACCTGCCGGAATATAATATGGCTGATGTCTTCCGAAAGATTCGGGATGATCAGCCGGCGAACAGCAAAGGCATCGCCAACTATCTGGCACAGGAATTCGGTCTTCCAAAGGCTTTCGCGGAGACGATGTTCAGCACCCCGGCACGGAAGCTCTCAAGTGTTGGGCACAAAGAACTCGAGAATATCGTCCATCTGATGATGGAGCGGAAACATACCGTAAGCGGAACAGGCGGCTTCCGTGAAGCAATGGTCACCGCAGGCGGCGTATGTCTCGAAGAAATAAATCTCAAAAACATGAGTCTCCTGAAGCACCCTTCAGTTCACGTCATCGGTGAGGCTCTGGATATAAACGGCGACACTGGCGGATATAATCTGCAGTTTGCATATTCATCAGCTCTCGCCGCGTTCACAAAGAACGATTGATGAGGAGGAACAAAAATGGCTGAAACAAAGCCGGCCGGCGCTGCACCGGCCGAAACCATCACAACGAAAAAAGAACGTGACTACATGTTCGACACGTTCAGAGGGATACTGATGCTGTCTATCCCGATCTCCCACTTCACGAAGGCTTCAGGAAACTGGTACGCGGTCATGTGGGGCGGCGCGGGATTCTCACACACATCCCCGACCGGATTCGTCTACATCACGATCAATGTATTCGTAATGCAGGCGTTCATGTTCTTATCCGGATACTTCTCCAAGAAGCCGGAACGGGCGAGAGAAACGGCGTTCCGCGGAGTGCTCTGGCCGTATCTGGTGTTCACGACGATCACTATGATTGCGGCGTGGGGCTTCGACTGTCCTATCGGGCACTATTTCGGATACCTGACCCCATCGTTCGCATTGTGGTTCCTTGTAGCCCTGTTCCTGTATCGGTATTTCCTGGTGGACATCATCAAGTTCAAGTGGGCTCTGCCGATGAGCATTTTCATGATGTTCGCTGCAGGCGTTTTGCCGTTTGGACAGTTCATGGCGCTGGGTCGTGTATTCTCTTACTTCCCGTTCTTCATGATCGGTTACTACTGCTCCAAGGACACTTTGGACAAGGTTCGTACACTTAAGAAATATCCGGTCGTCGTAGGACTGCTCGGCGCGGTGCTCGTAGCTATATCGATCTGGCTCATGTACCACGGACCGAAGCTCGGCTGGTTCCTGCTCAAGCAGGACTGCAGCAACTTCGGTATGGAATGGTATACCGACTGTCTCTGGAGACTGCTGGTCTTCGGACTGTCCTGCGGATGGATCACATTTATGGTCAATATCCTGCCGTCAAAGCAGAATTTCCTATGCCACATCGGAACGACGACCATGCCGATTTACCTGTTCCATCTGGGACTGAGGCACGTCATCACACAGTACGGAATTTACATGGGCGTTGTCGGCAGCCTGATCGTCGCCTGGTTCGCAGGGATCTCCCTGGTTCACAAGAAACATAATAACTGGCCAGTGTCGATTATCATCACAGTCCTGTCCATCGCAGGTGTCTTCGCTCTGTGCCTGTCCGGTGCTCTTGATCCGCTGGCAGGCGGCTGTCCGAAGAATCTGGTGGTCTTCTACGTTCTGGTCTGGGGCAGCGCACTGCTGACCGGCGTATCACTTTCGGCCCCATTCTGGGATAAGCTCTATGACCTGCTGACTGAAGGGCCTCTGCGTGCTTCCGTTATCACCAGCTGGCTGGAAGGAAAATATCTGAAGAAGAACAATGAAGAGGCAAAGTAAGCACACAAAAAAATACAGACAAACAGCTGCCGCAGGCATTGCGGCAGTTCTTTGTCTATGCCTTTGTTTTGCTTTTGCACTGACACTGACCGGATGCGGATCGTCAGGACAGGATGATGGTGACGAGAGCGCACTGAACCGCGGGCCGGAAAAAATCATCACAGAAGATGTCTTCCTTCAAAATGAAGACGGCACTTACACCTATGGTGAGATCGTAGCGCCCGACATCGAAGGGTCCTATCCGCTCGTCTCCATTTCCCACGGCATTTATGGCAGCATGAACAGCGGCGGCGCGCGCCTTCTGTCTGAGCTTCTGGCGTCAAACGGAATCGCCGCGATCCGGGCGGACTTCAACCGCTGTCTCACAGATGATCCGGACAAAGCCCTTGCCAAGGACAAATCCGGCCGCACGAATGAGTACACCCTCAAAGACATGCTCGAGTCCAACCTGCTTCTCATCAAATATACACTGGATCACTACAATGTGGATCCTGACCGCATCGGCGTCTACGGCAGGTCCTTCGGCGGCCGTGTCGCCATGATTATGGGCAACGAAAGCTGGGGCGGCATCGACTACAAGGCCATGGCTCTCATCGCGCCCGCCGGCAATGAGTACGCCCTCATCCACTATGTAGGCGGTCAGGAGGAGTGGGATCATATCCGCGCCGCCGTGGAAAAGGACGGTAAATACAAACGCGGCGTCCTGACCTTTACGCCGGAGTGGTTCGAAGAATACTATGACCTGAACCCTGCACTCACCGGCAGCAAGTTCGAAGATAAACCGGTCATGGTCTATTACAACACAAAGGACACAGTCGTCGAACCGGAGACCAGTCTCGACTGTGCCCATGCTTATTCCAACGTTGCAATCTATGAGGTTACGACCGATGACGGTCACGGCTATGAAATGTCCTATGATACATCCCCGATCAAGGTCGAGATCATGAACCGGGTCATTTCATTCTTCCTGGACAATCTGTAACTATCCGCCTGCGGCAGATGCGCAGTGCAGTCGCACATGCGTCTACAGCTCTGCACCCAGTTTTTCAAGTTCTGCCAGCGTATCCTCCATCTGCGAAAGGTCCTTCGGATCATTAGCGAAGATTGATTTGGCAAATGCAACTTCCCATCCCAGATACTCTGCAATGCATTCGAACTGCTTCTGTATAATCTCATATTCCGGATCATCCAGCTCTGCTCCGCCGATCACGACGGTTCCGATTTTCTTACCACTCCCAAGTTTCGTCGCTCGCGCATAAAACTTGTCGATGATGAGTTTCAGCTGCGCTGTTACACCCCACCAGTAAACCGGTGTCGCGAAAATAATTGCATCGGCAGCTTCCACTGCTTCATTGATCTCCGGTGAATCATCGGCGAATATGCACCTGCTCATGCTGCCGCAGGCGTTGCAGCCTTTGCATGGGAGGATGTTTTTGCCTTCCGCATCGATCTGTGTTATCTCAATATCCGCTGCATCGGTTCTCGACTCTATGCCTCTTGTAATTGCCTTGACTGCTGTCAGTGTATTGCCCTTTCTGGGGCTTCCGTTAATAATCAGTACTTTCATATATTCCCCTCCTGTTTTTTCTCTTTATGCCTTTATGATAACAACAAAAAAGTAGTTCGGCAAACTGTTGTGCTGCCTTTGCGTCAAAATCTTCTGAAAGCCTTGGTGTATCTGGCTGAAACGCATTTTGTCCTTTTCCTGCAGCAATGATAAACCGCTCCGTTATTCGAATTGTCAGTTAACTTGACCCCGTTTTTCCCCTAAAATACCGCAAACTAGTTCGGAAA
>CACYBO010000007.1 GCA_902772685.1 uncultured Eubacteriales bacterium
ACTGACAGACGATACGAGTGTTGCGAATTATCTGAACAGCAGCAAGGTGATTATCAAGGGCCTGGATCAGGAAGCATATGTCCTCCATGAGACAGCAGCTCCAAATGGATACAACATCGCTGAAGATACAACAGTTCCTAAGACCACGCTTGTTCCAATCGACGGGACAATCACAGATACTGCAGCAGCAATCGGTGATGATGATACGGCCGTTGCGTCTGTTGTCAACCAGGCAGGTACGGAACTGCCATCAACCGGCGGTATCGGTACGACGATCTTCTACATCCTGGGCGCACTGCTCGTGATCGTATGCGGAGTCGTACTGGTGGCACGCAGAAGAATGTCTGCGAAACAATAACAATAAAAGAAAGTTAGTTAACTGCGGATAAATGATGATTTGGTTCAAGAAGCATTTTTTAACAGTTATCCTGGTGATCGGCCTGGCAGCCGGCGCAGGACTCCTTCTTTATCCGTCTGTCGCCAACTACTGGAATTCATTCCATCAGACACGTGCGATCATGGCATACAGTGACGCTGTATCCGGAATGAGCCAGGAGGATTACACTGCGGTTCTCGATGAAGCAAAGGCCTACAACAAGAGGCTGGCCAAGACGGGGATCCAGTGGGAAATGACAGACGCACAGAAGGAAGAATATAATAAAATGCTCAAGATCGACGGGACTGACGTAATGGGCTATATCAGCATTCCCAAGATACATGTGAAACTTCCAATGTATCACGGGACTGAGGAAGCAGTACTGCAGACGTCCATCGGACACCTGGAGCAGACATCTCTGCCTGTTGGAGGCAAGAGTTCGCATTGTTCCGTTTCAGGGCACAGAGGACTGCCGTCGGCCAGACTTTTCACCGACCTTGACAAAATCAGGGAAGGGGACACCTGGACAATGACCATTCTCAATGAGACTCTGACATATGAGGCTGATCAGATCCGGATTGTTGAGCCTGAAGATCTGTCGAACCTGAACATCAAAGAGAAAAAAGATTATTGCACATTAATAACGTGCACGCCTTATGGAATCAATACCCATAGGCTGCTGGTCCGCGGACACCGCATTCCGAATGTGGACGGAACCGCGAACCTGACGGCGGACGCCATTCAGATTGAACCAAAGTACATTGCTCCGTTTCTGGCAATACCGATCCTGATCGCACTGCTCATTGCGATGATGATATCGACGAGGCGCGCGAGGAGAAATGCCATGACAGACGGTGTTGAAGCATACCTGATCGATAAGGGCTTGTTATGATGAAAGCAGGAACGCTTATAAAAGTGAATATCATGCGCAGAACATTGTTTGCGGTGCTTTTGCTGCTTACATTCCTGTTTGCATTCAGTATGACAGCAAGGCCGTCTTTCGCAGCGGACACATATGAACTGAGCGGACAGTATACGCTTGACAGCAACTATACGGATGTTACGAAGATGCCGGACGCATTTGAACCTGCAACCTTTGACCTGTATCTGGTCGGAGAATTCGTCTCCGGTCCGCCATACGCCAGACTGCTTCCTCAGTATGAAGAGAAGCAGATTGGTCCGATTCCGCTCAGGATGGATGGCGAGGATGAAGTGGTATGGACAAAACGATGCCTGGAGTACGCAAATACGCTGTCCAACTACGTTCCTGATAGTCCTGATTATCAGATCAATGTGGATGAGCACGGTGTCTTTTCGATAAGCGGATTGGCAAATGGTATCTATCTGCTCAAGGGCGACAGCCAGCTGATTCATGACTATCCGGAAAAAGGCAAGAGCTCTTACTGGTGGCCGCAGCCAATGCTGATTTCGATCCTCGACGGCGATGAGGAGATCAGCGTGAAGCCTATGACCGAACTGGTATCTCATCTGATGGTCCACAAAGTCTGGGAAAATGAGAACGGAAAACAGGAAGAGGTCCGTCCGGAATCAGTTACGGTTAAGATTTACTATGATACGAAAGATGAAACCGGCTTACGGTTTACTGAGATCCTGAATGAAGACAACAACTGGTGCTTCAGCTGGGATCCTGCGAAAGGAGAGGGAGACCCGAGCAAGTGGATGGTCGAAGAAGTGACCGGAAAAGGAAGTGCTGACAGAGGGAAACTGATGCACTACACTGTTTCGATTGGGACAAACTTTGTGAAGGACAAGAAAGGTGACAAACAGGTCATCACAATTACAAACACATACTGTCCTCCTCCAACTACAACTACTACAACATCTCATGACAAAGCGCATAAGACCGGAGATACTTTTGACCTTACCAAAACCATCGTGCTGATGGTCATGGCATTGCTCGTATTGATCCTGACTCTGCTGGGCAGAAGAAAACGCAGAAATGAAAGGTGATTATAAAGCTAGGAAAATACCATTCCTGATAGGCGTTGTAATGATTCTTGCGATGCTTATCATCGTTGGTTACATTCTGCTTCCGCAAAAGCAGTCGAACAGTGAATCGCAGGCGGTCATCCAGGCCATGGAGGAGCTGATTCCTTACTTTGGCACTGATAACGCAAACTCAAACGGCAGCGGCAGGGATCCTCTGCCGGTCATGTCCGTAAACGGCGTGGATGTCGTCGGGGCGGTTGAAATTCCGTCTCTCGACCTCCGTGCTCCGGTAACGGATAAAAGTGTAAAAAAGAAATACTTCGCCAGATGGGTTGGCGGCTCTCCGGTAAAGGGAAGACTGAAACTCATGGGCGGCAAAGGCGACGTCTTCAGCCATCTTTCCAAGGGTAAACCGGGAGAGACGGTGATATTCACAGATATCGACGGCGTTCGCTACGAGTATACAATTACAACCCAGTTTCATCTGAAGGACTGGGCCAAGGCAGACTACGATCTGATGCTCTGCTATAAAACAGATTCAGATACAAAGTTCGTACTGGGATGTACCCGGGCGGATTGAGAATACATATGGA
>CACYBO010000008.1 GCA_902772685.1 uncultured Eubacteriales bacterium
AAACCAAGCTCACGATCACATGGAAGAAACAAGCGAAAGCGAAAAAGTACGTAGTATTTGGAAACAAATGCGGTGCAGCTAACAAGATGAAAAAGCTGACTGAGACAACAGCCAACACCTTTGCGGTAAAAACGGTCTTCAGCAATGCGGGGAAGAAAGTAAAAGTTGCCAAAGGCAAATACTATAAGTTCATCGTGGTCGCATTGGATAAGAATAACAATGTTGTTTCTACTTCAAAGGTAATCCATGTTGCAACAAAGGGCGGAAAGATCGGAAACCACAAGAGTGTTACGACAAAGGCGAAGAAGAACAAAGTTACCGTAAAGGTAAAAAAGACCTTCCGTCTCAAAGCAAAGGCAGTTCCCGCCTCCAAGAAACTGAAAGTCAAAAAACACAGGGCAATCGTCTATGAATCATCTAATGTGAAGATTGCAACCGTCAATAAGTCCGGCGTCATTACAGGCAAGGCAAAGGGCAGCTGCTACGTTTACGCCTATGCGCAGAATGGCGTGTGCAAAGCGATAAAAGTAACAGTCAAATAAACATAAGAGGATCATCGCGAGAAGCGATGATCCCTTTTTTTCGAGAACATATATTGGCGTCAGCGCCAAGCGCGCAGCAGTTCAATTTCCCGCTTGTACCCTTCGAATTCGTTGGGCGTCTCAAGGATGCAGGGCAGGCCGGTCAGCTTCGGGTGATTGATGAAGCGGCCGATCACGTCCAGACCGAGTTCACCCTCGCCGATGCAGGCGTGGCGGTCCTTATGGGATTCCGGCGGGTTCTTGCTGTCGTTGATGTGGAGTGCCTTCAGATAATGCAGTCCGACCACGCGGTCGAACTCTTCCAAAACCCCATCCAAGTCGCTGATGATATCATATCCAGCGTCACTGATATGGCATGAGTCCATGCATACGCCGATTTTTTCTTTTACTTTGACTCCATCGATAATAGCAGCCAGTTCCTCAAAACGACCGCCGACTTCAGAGCCCTTTCCGGACATGGTCTCCAGAAGAACTGTCGTGGACTGCTCCGGGCTGACGATGTCATTGAGAAGGTCTGTGATCATGCGGATTCCCGCTTCGGTCCCCTGACCCACATGACTGCCCGGGTGGAAGTTGTAGTAGTTGCCCGGCAGATACTCCATGCGTTCCATATCTTCGGACATGCAGAGCTTCGCGAATTCCCGCACGTTCGGTTTGTCGCTGCAGGGGTTCAGAGTATACGGCGCGTGGGCGACCAGCTTGCCGAAACTGTTTTCGTCCAGAAGGGTACACAGCGCGGCCGCGTCATCCGGATCGATTGCCTTTGCTTTGCCGCCGCGCGGATTGCGCGTGAAGAAAGCGAAGGTGTTTGCGCCGGCCTTCAGTGCCTCGCGCCCCATCGCCTCAAACCCGTTTACGGATGACAGGTGATAGCCCAGATAAAGCATATTCTAACTCCTATGAGATAATTATGATGGGTACAGTATAACATAGATTTTTGCACTTTCACGTAGTAGGATATGGTAAAATATAGTCAAATCCAAAAGGCGTGAAATAGAAGGAGAAACCCGATGAAAATCAGAAAAATGATAGCATGCCTGTTCCTGTCTATGACCATGGTGGTAACATTCATTCCGGTAACATCCTTTGCAGGTGAAGAAGAGAACATTCCTAGTCCGCTTACAGTATCCGACGGAATTGATGAAACAAAGGCAGACATGGAGAATCAAAGCAAGGTCATTGTCCAGAGATCAAGCAATGAATTAAACGGATACGGCGGTGTTAGTCAACTTGACGATGTGTATGATGATGTCGAAGAGTACGACTACAATATAGGAAATACTGAAACAGGAACGGTAGGCGCCAACTCTGCCGTTGCATATAGGATGAGTGACCAGGGAAACGAATCATATCAGATTATCGTTAATAATTTAAATAAATCCGAAGAGGATGAGCTGACTATTTACGTTATGAATGATAATGGCGGTAAAAAATACTCTATTTCTTTTGATGACGTAATAAACTACAGACAAAGTGGATCGGGGGAAGACGGTGATGCCTTTTCTCTTGAAGGCGGATCTTGGAACTCCTGGTTATTTACCCTTGACATGAACGACTATATCGTCTTGGCTGCAGATAATACCAGTATTGAGTACTCGATGATAGTGCAGGGAATAAAGTACTCTTATGTTGGTCACACGTACGGTTGTTATGAATATGGGCTCCTGTACCACGAAGCGCAATTAATACCGTTTGGCTTATACGACGGTGACCCGACGAAAGCGGTTTTGTATCTTAAAAACAATAGCGATATAGACTGCTCTTTCAGCGTGGTTTCAAGTGACGGTCAATGGATTAAAGACATAGATGGACATAGCCGGTGCGAACTGAAGTCAGATTATCATATCGATGCTGGATATAATTTCAACAAAAATCAGAATTATTATCTCTTCCTTTTCAACTATCCGGGGCAGACTTGTTCCTCTCGTAGTTCTGATGTTTATAATCCCACAATAGCTAATAAGGGTTATAATGATTATACTTTTGCGATGATACCACAGGCCTTAAATCACTACGGTTTCAAGTTCATAAAGAATAAAACCTATTCAGGCAAAGCCCTCAAGCAAAATGTTGTTTTAGAATATGGTAACTTCCAGCTCGGTAAGGGAAATTATTCTATTAGCTATTCCAATAATAAAAACGTCGGAACCGCAACCATAACATTCAAAGGGAAACGTCCATATAGCGGTACTGTCAAGAAAACTTTCAAGATTAATCCGAAGGGAACGAAACTGTCAAAGGTCAGAGCCTCCAAAGGGGCAATCAAGGTTACTTGGACGAAACAGAAAAAAAAGATGTCTAAAGCCAGAATTACCGGGTATCAGATTCAGTACAGTACCGACGAGCGGTTCAAGAGTGGCACCAAGATTATAACGGTCAAGGGATATAAGCAGACTTCCAAAAAAATCAGGAAGCTCAAAAAAAAGAAGAGATATTACGTACGTGTCAGGACTTACATGAAAGTCGGTAAGAAAAAATATTATTCCAACTGGAGCAAAGATAAGTCAGTCAGAACGAGATGATGAACTTAAATGAGGGCGCCGAATTGCACGGCGCCCTTTTGTTGCGATTATATTTCTCCGTTCTTCGCTTTAGCCAGCGCGATTGTAAGCTGATCGGCGCAGGAAGTCTTCTTGAAACCGCAGGTATTGCCGGCGAGCTTAGAGGTGATCTCATCCACGGTCCACCCGTCTACGAGAGTGGAAATCGCTTTCAGATTGCCGTTGCAGCCGCCGGTAAACACGATGTCTGTGACAACATCACCGTTCAGATCGAATTCGACTTTCATGGGGCAGACGCCCTTCAGATAGTATTCATGTTTCATTATCAGAGATTCCTTCCTTACGCAGGGTTGCTGCGCTCTTCTTAAATGTTGTTATGATTCCGCAATTGCGGCTTGTTTTCATATATAATATGGAGCAGAAGCTATTATAACATAAGAACAGACGAAAGGAAAAAGCAGCCATGAACGAAAAAACGGGAAAGAAGAAAAACCTGAAAATCATCTTCGCGGCAGCATTCATCATGATTCTTGCGATGGGAACGATTGCACTGACAGGATGTGGAGGCGGAGATAACACAGAGCAGGCGGCAGAGCCTGAGGTGGTCATCAATCCAATCACAGGCATAGAGGTTGAATCGGCAGACGCGCTTCCGGCAAGACCTGTTCAGGTATCCATACCGAACGATACTTACGGAGCTGTTCCGCAGTCGAATATCACGCAGGCGGATATCATCTACGAGTTTCCTGTAGAGGGAGAACTCACCAGACTGCAGGCAATCTACTATTCAGATATTCCTGATAAGTTCGGTCCAATCAGGAGCGTCAGATATTACTTCGTAGATCTGGCAACAGAGTATAGAGCTTGCCACATCGGTTACGGCTGGGGTAAGCACGCCAAGAGTCAGATGAAGAGCAACAACGTACCTCACATCAATGGTATGGAAGATACGGATCTGTTCTACCGCGTTAGCGATAAGACCGCACCGAACGATGCTTACATTGATTGGAAGAGCATTGAGAAAGTAGCGGACAAAGAAGGCTGGTTCGATAAGAGACAGAAAGTCAAGGCGTGGAAATTCCGCGATGACGAATGGGCAGCCGAAATGGAAAAAGCAAAAGCTGACGCACAGGCTGTAATCGACGAGAAGGGCGAAAGCACAGCTGAAGAAGACGTCGCTGCAGTCGAAGAAGCAAAGGCAGTACTGGCAGAGCCTGAGCATGCTACTTCAATCAAAGTAAAATCTCTGGGCTGCAACAGTGAGTGCAAGTATGATGCAGAAAAGGACAAGTACCTCAGATTCTGGTACGGAGATCCGTATGTGGACAAAGAGACCGGCGAGCAGCTTGAGTTCGATAACATCCTCGTACAGAAAGTCCACAGCGATGTCATGACAGATGATGAGACCGGACTCTCAGACCCTAAGGGCAGACTTACAATCGATATGTATGCAGGCGGAGACGCACTTCTCTTCACAAAGGGTGAAGTCGTCAAGGGTACTTGGTCAAGAGACGGCGTGAAAGGCAGAACCATTTTCAAGGATGAAAACGGCAAGCAGTTCAGATTCTCACAGGGAAAGACCTGGGTATACGTCCTCGATCAGGATAAGGAATTCTCATACGAATAAAAACAGCCGAAGAAGAAACAATCAAATAATGTGTCAAAAAAACGGTGGGAGCAACTCCCACCGTTTTATCTATGTTGGTTCTTGAATAATATGCGAAACCGATTTATCATTAACTGCAGAGAAAACTCCCGCATCTTAAGCGGCGGAATGAATCTACTGTGAAGGAGGATTGTAATCACAATGGACTGGCTTAATCTAACACCGAGCTTATTTGATACAGTCATTTTCTC
>CACYBO010000009.1 GCA_902772685.1 uncultured Eubacteriales bacterium
AGCCCGATGTGTCCTACCTTGGCGTTCGGGATGATCTTCTGGATTCCCTCGACCATGCCCAGTCCTGCTCTGAGGATCGGAACGATGGCAACATCTTCGCCCTTCAGCATCTTCACTGTGGTCTTGCAGATCGGAGTTTCAATCTCAACATCCTCAAGCTCCAGATCTCTGGTGGATTCAAAGGTCATGAGCATTGCGATCTCTTCAACCAGCTGTCTGAAATCCTTCGTGCCGGTTTCCTTCATTCTGATAAGCGCAACCTTGTGCTGAATCAACGGATGATCGAAAACATAAATTTTTCCCATTTTTTCCTGCCTTTCTCTCTGTGAAAAAACGATATATATCAACACCTTATTGTGTTGTTTGCTGTACCGCGGCGCTGTCCCCCGCTACATCTCATCGAGCATATCGGTGCGGCGTTTATGCCTGCCGCCCTCAAACTCTGTATCCATAAATGTCTTTACGATTTCTATCGCCAGATCCGGGTCGGTCGTCCTGCCGCCGAGCGCCAGCATGTTGGCGTTGTTGTGCTTTCTCGTCAGCTCCGCCATCTCCACGCTCGTGCAAAGCCCGCACCGGATGCCTTTGACTTTATTTGCGGCTATGGAAATGCCGATTCCCGTCCCGCAGCATACGATGCCGCGTTCAGCCTTGCCCGAGGCGACTGCCTCCGCGCAGGCTTTGCCGTAAATCGGGTAATCCACAGACTCTTCGCTGGTCGTTCCCAGATCCACGATCTTGTCACCGCGCTGTCTCAGATATTCCTTGATTTTTTCTTTGAGGGCGAATCCGCCGTGATCACTTGCTATTGCTATAAGCATGGTTTCCTCCGGTCATTACGTGCTGTATGTTTATACTTTTACTATATTGTATCCTGCCGATTTGAGCATTCTGTTCATCACCGCGAACCCGACGCCGTCACTGTCGCTCATGGCGCCCGCCAGGATCATGTCAACGCCTTCGCTGTCCAGATCCCTGAGCTTCGCGAAGAAGTCGTGAGCCGCTTCAAGAAACGCCTTCTCTTCAAACAGGATCACTCCCACATTGTTGCCTAGTTTCTCATTCAGGGCTTTGAGCCTCTCTATTTCTTCCCGGACTTTGCCGCGCTCTCCCTCGACGATGAGCATCTCCGCCTTAGGCGCGTAGTGCTTGTACTTCATGCCCGGTGACTTCGGCTGGAAGTCGCTCTCGCTCACTCCTTCCGCCGGATCGAGCTGGGCGTGTTTCGCGCCTTCCGTCAGTGATTTATCATACTTGACCTTCCTACCGAGAGCCGCTTCAATGGCATCCGCAGTGATGATTCCCGGACGGAGTATGGTCGGCTCATCACCTGTGAGATCGAGAACTGTGGATTCGATTCCGACTCTGCAGTCATCGCCTTCGATTATGGCGTCAACTCTTCCCATCATGTCAGCAATGACGTCCTTCGCTCTCGTCGGGCTCGGACCTCCTGAAAGGTTGGCGCTCGGCGCCGCAATCGGGCACAGTGACTCGCTGATGAGATCTCTCGCCACCTGGCTGTCAGGAAGTCTGACCGCAACTGTATCAAGCCCGCCTGTAGTCCTGTCCGGAACTTCAGGCCTTTTCTTTACGACGATCGTCAGCGGTCCCGGCCAGAAGTTGTCTATTATCTCAACGATCTCCGGTGAGAGCATCCGCGTCAGCTGACCGATGTCGCTTGCTCTTGATATGTGCACGATCATCGGATTGTCGCTCGGTCTGCCCTTTGCTTCATAGATCCTGCCGACTGCCTCGGCGTTCATGGCGTCAGCCCCGAGCCCGTAGACAGTTTCCGTCGGAAAGGCGACCAGTCCGCCGTTTCTTATTATCTTCGCGGCTTTCTGTATATTTTCTTTTGTTGGTTTCAGTATTAAAGTATTCTTCTTTTCTGTCATCGTTTATCTATCGCACGGCTTAGAAATCCGCCATCTTTCTGGCCTGATCATCAGTAATGAGGCCATCTATGATTTCATCAAGATCCCCGTCGAGGAATGTGTCCAGTTTATAAAGGGTAAGCCCGATTCTGTGGTCTGAAACTCTGCCCTGCGGGAAGTTGTATGTTCTGATTCTCTCACTTCTGTCGCCGGATCCCACCTGACTCTTTCTCTGCCCTGCGATCTCATCCTGCTGCTTCTGCATCTCCAGATCGTAGAGACGCGCCTTGAGAACCTTAAAAGCTTTGTCCTTGTTCTTGATCTGGGACTTCTCGTCCTGGCAGGTGACCACCAGACCTGTCGGCTCATGGGTGAGTCTGACTGCAGAGTCTGTGGTGTTAACACACTGGCCCCCGTTTCCTGACGCACGGTACACATCAACTCTGACATCGTTCGGATCCAAATCGATCTCAACGTCATCCACTTCCGGAAGTACCGCTACTGTAGCCGCGGATGTATGCACACGGCCGCTGGATTCAGTCTCCGGTACACGCTGCACTCTGTGCGCTCCGCTCTCGAACTTGAGTCTCGAATATGCGCCTTTTCCCTTGATGAGCATGACCGCTTCCTTGACGCCGCCCATTCCGGTTTCGCTCATATCCATGAGTTCCGTCTTCCAGCGGTTGCGCTCTGCATACCGAGTGTACATTCTGAGAAGATCAGCACCGAACAGCGCTGCTTCTTCTCCGCCCGTACCGGCTCTGATCTCCAGGATAACGTTCTTCTCGTCATTTGGGTCTTTTGGCAAAAGCAATATCTTCAGTTCGTCCTCAGCGCTTGCGATGGATTCCTCAAGATCACTCATCTCCATCTTGGCGAGTTCCCTCATTTCCTCATCGCCGTCTTCCAGCATTTCTTTCGCTTCCGCCAGGTCTGTTTTTGCTTTTTTGTACTCGTTGTATTTTTTGACGATCGGTTCAATCTCGCCCATTTCCTTGATGTACTTCTGCCATACAGGCTGGTTGTTGATGACATCAGGATCTGATACTTTGCGAGACAGTTCGTCGTATTTTTCTGTTATGAAATCAAGTTTATCAAACATCAGATTCTCCTTACACTGTGGCGTACTCCTAATCGAGTATTATACCACAACGGACGGCTATTAAAAAGTCGGAATGTAAAATTCCGACTCTGTTATCTGTCTATTTTTTCTTGAAAAAGCTATCCGCTTCTTCCCTCCATCCGGCTTCTTCCTCATCCGCCGGTTCATCGAGAACAATTCCGTGGGCAACCGGCTTGTTTGTCTCAGGATCCACGGAGACAAAGGTGGTAAATCCCTCCGCGTGGAGCTTCCCTGTCTTCTCGTCGTAGAGACCAACCCGGATCGTTATGCTGGTTCTCCCTGTCCGAACGATAAGACCTTCGTAGTAAACGATGTCACCGGGATTGACGGAACTGTAAAAATCAAACTTGTGGGTATTCTTGTAGAGCAGTCCCTGAGGATCCCCATATTCACAATTGACTACAATGAATGAATTCTCGATCATCCACTCGATTCCCTGTCCTGCATACAGGTTTCCGTGGTGATTGAGGTGTTCCATTCTTATCATTCGTGAGGATTTGTATCTTTTCATTTGCTTTCTCTTCTGTCTATACTGTCATCGTCATGGTGCGCGCCACTCTGAAAACAGGAGGCACTGCGCCCGCCGCTTCTGCCGCTTCTTCTGCCGCCGGGCACGCCGGCATCGTCATATTTCTGGCCACCCGGAAGACCTGCGGTACTGCTCCGGCAGCTGCGGCTGCAGCTTCTTCGCTCTCTCCTGCCCCTGCCGCCGGACATGCCGGCATCGTCATCGCACGGGCCATGCGGAAAATCTGCGGAACCGGTCCCGCTTCCACAGCAGGTTCTGCTTCGACTTCATCCTCGATTCCCGCAGCCTGCTTGTATACCAGTTCCTCAAGCGGCTCGTTGATATACTTGACGTAGGACAGGAATCCCTCGACTTTTCTTTCGAGTTCTTTGATTCTGAAAGAATCTCTCTTCTCTTTTTCCTCAATCTTGATGCTGAGGACTTCTCTGTTCGTATCGATTCTTCTCGCTAATTCTTCAATCAGACCATCGGTGTCCACAGCAGGCTCAGCCTTCTGCGCTGCTTCCCCAGGCTCTGATGCTTCTTCTGGCTCAGCCTTCTCTTCCGCCTTGACGGCAGGTTCTGTCTCTTCTGCTGCCGCGCCAGCTGCTTTTGCAGCAAATCCGCTGATCGCCCTGCCGAGTCCGATGCAGATCACGCCCATGCCGAAATACGGTACAAACTGGGCGATAATGTACTGGAGTGAATTGGACCACATGTCCTTGAACGACGCATCATATGTCTGTATGTATGACTTTGTGTAGTTTGCCGCTGTCCACAGCATGAACAGGGAAACGATAAGCAGAATGATCCCAATTATGTAGAACACGACTGTGCTTACAGGTGTTTTTTTCTTTTCCATTTTATGTCCTTTCCTGAGACTGTTGTCCCGTTGATATCATCCCGCTTATTATATCACAAAACACAGTCGAATAATCTGTCTGTTTGAGATATTTTTAGGGAATTCGTATCATTCTATTCCGCGAACTGACTGTTGTAGAGTTTCGCGTAGAATCCTCCCCGTGCAAGCAGTTCTTCGTGGTTCCCCTGCTCCACGATATCACCGTGATCGAGGACAAGGATGTGGTCCGCATCCTTGATCGTCGACAGCCTGTGTGCGATGATAAAGCTCGTTCTGTTCTCCATCAGATTGGCCATGGCCTTCTGGATGATCCGCTCTGTACGGGTGTCCACCGAACTTGTCGCCTCGTCCAGGATCAGTATCGGAGCGCCGGCGAGAATCGCTCTGGCAATCGTAAGCAGCTGTTTCTGTCCGGCTGATATGTTCGTGGCTTCTTCATTGATCTCCATGTCGTATCCGCCCGGCAACGTCCGGATGAAGTGATCCACATGAGCAGCCTTTGCCGCCGCCTCCACTTCCTCGTCCGTAGCGTCGGTCTTCCCGTATCTTATGTTTTCTCTGATGGAACTGCTCGACAGCCACGTGTCCTGCAATACCATTCCGAATTTGCTCCTGAGCTCGTGCCTGCTCATGCTTTTGATATTAACTCCATCAACGAGAATCCGGCCGCCGTCCAGTTCATAGTATCTCATGAGGAGTTTGACAAGCGTCGTCTTGCCCGCTCCCGTCGGCCCGACTATGGCGACCCTCTGCCCCGCTCTGGCTTCAAATGAGAAATCTGTGATTACTGGCTCTCCCGGATTGTAACCGAACTGAACGTGCTCAAAGGCCACATCCCCATCCACATCCTCTGTAAAGTCGTACTTCAGCGACTCCTTCCGGATCACTTCTTTGACAGACTCCAGCATATAGGCAAGCGTTGCGGACCAGAGAGTTTCATTGCCGCGCAGCGGCTTCGCATCCTTCGCCATGCGCGCTTTAATCGGTGAAGAATCATCTTCTGTTCCGAAAGCAGCCTTCTCTTCCTCTTCGTCCAGGAGTTCAAATATTCTCTCGGCGGCTGCCGCAGTTGACTGGAGCTGATTGGCTATGTTCGCAACCTGCTGCACCGGCTGGTTAAAGGATCTGACATACTGAATAAAGGCCTGTATCTGTCCGATGGAGACCTTGCCGTTTATGGCCAGATATCCCCCGAGGAAGCAGACCATCACGTAAGCCATGTTTCCGATCAGCATCGTCAGCGGCATCATAAGGCCTGAGAGGAACTGTGACTTCCACGCGGATTCATAGAGTTTGTCATTGTACTCATTGAATCGGGCCTCCGAAATCTCTTCCCTGTTGAACGCCTTTACGATGTCATGTCCCGAGAACATCTCCTCGACATGTCCGTTCACCATACCCAGATATTTCTGCTGGTTTTTGAAATGCCCCTGTGATCTGCTGACCACAAGCCGGATGATGAGCATGGATGCCGGAATGACCACCATGGCCGCAAGGGTCATGATCAGGCTGATCCGCAGCATCATAACGAGAATGCCGATGAGTGTTATCAGGGCCGTTATCATCTGCGTGATGCTCGCCGTCAGCGTCTGATTGATCGTCTCAATATCGTTGATCATACGGCTCTGCACATCTCCGTAGGACACTCGGTCGAAGTACTTCAAAGGCAGCCGGTCCAGTTTGCGTGACATTCGGTCACGCAGTGTATAGATGACTTTCTGTGAGACGATCGCCATGACCCAGCTCTGTATCGCGCCGAACAGCCAACTGAGAAGGTACATGCCCACGAGCACCAGTATGATGACGAGGAGTGCATGATAATCTACGCCGTCTCCCATGACGCCCTTGACTACGGTATCAGTCGCCATTCCCAGAACCGTCGGTGAAACAATGGCAAAGACAGTACTGAGCAAAGACATCGCAGCTACGACAACAAACTGCCACTTGTACGGTCTCAGATATCCGAACAGGGTCAGTATTGTGCCTTTGAAATCCCTGGCCTTTTCGCCGGGCATCATTCTGGCTGCGCGCCCTGCAGGTCCATGCTGCTTAGGAGGTTCTTTTCTCTCTTCATTGACATCTGCCATCAGTTCACCTCCTTTCCGGAAGCCGCGGCCTTGCTGAGTTCTTCCTCACTCAGCTGTGAGAGGGCGATTTCCTTGTATATACGGCAGGACTGCAGCAGTTCGCTGTGCGTGCCTTTGCCCGCTACGCGGCCGTTGTCCAGTACGATGATCTGATCCGCATCCAGAATCGTATTGATCCGCTGGGCGACGATGATGAATGTGCATCCGCCGATGTTTTCTTTTAATTCTTTTCTTAACGCTTTATCTGTGCTGAAGTCCAGCGCGCTGAAGCTGTCGTCAAATACGAGGACTTCCGGCTTCTTCACTAGAGCCCTTGCTATGCAAAGCCTCTGCATCTGCCCGCCGGAAACATTGGTTCCGCCCTGGGCAATTTCTTCCTGCAGACCCTTTGGTTTTTCATTGATAAAGTCCATGGCCTGGGCAATTTCCGCAGCCCTTGTGAGCTCTTCCTCTGAAGCGTTCTCGTTGCCGTAGCGCAGATTGCTCTCAATCGTTCCGCTGAAGAGTATTCCCTTCTGCGGCACCAACCCGATATGGCTGCGCAGCTCGCTTTGGACCATATCCCTGACGTCCGTTCCGCCGAGGAGAACGCTTCCTTCCGTTGCGTCAAAAAATCTCGGTATCAGTTTTATCAGCGTCGACTTACCGCTTCCTGTTCCGCCGATGATCGCTGTCGTCTGTCCCGGTCTGGCTGTGAAGCTGACATCGTCAAGCACCTTCTCCTCTGAATCCGGGTAGTTGAATGAAACATTTCTGAACTCGACCGGATACTCCGGACCGCAGCGCAGCGCCTTTCCGGCAGGAGGATCAGAAATGGAAACCTCTGTGGTGAGGACCTGTCCGATCCGCTTCATGGAAACAGCTGCTCTCGGAAGCATGATGAATATCATGGTAACGAACATGAACGACATGATGACATGCATGGCGTACTGAAGATATGCCAGCATGTCGCCGATCATGAGTTTATCCGCTTCTATGAGATGGGCTCCGGCCCAGATGATAAGCAGCCCTACGCCGCTCATGATAAACGTCATTGTCGGCATCATGAACGCCAGACATTTGTTGACGAATATGTACAGTTTTGTGAGATCGATATTGGCTGCGTCGAACCGCTCTTCTTCCTTTCCTTCGGTTCTGAACGCTCTGACGACGAGCGTTCCTGACAGACGCTCCTTCATGATCAGGTTGATTCTGTCCAGTTTCTCCTGCATGACCTTGAATCTCGGAAACACCGCGAAGAAGGAGAAGATCATGAGACCGCATACACAGAGCAGTGCCAGGCCGACCGTCCAGGACAGCGAAACACTGGTGCGCAGCGCCATGATGACGGCGCCGATTCCCATCAACGGGGCGAAGAGCATCATGCGCAGCGCCATTGTCGTGGCTTGCTGCACCATCTGCACATCATTTGTTGATCTGGTGATGAGAGAGGCGGTCGAAAATTTGTCCTGCTCCGCAGAGCTGAATGAAGTGACTTTTCGGAAGATGTCACTCCGTATCCTGCGGGCGCTTTTGGCCGCTGTCAGCGTCGCAAAAAGACTCCCTGTTATAGAACAGGCAGCTGCGAGTGCCGCGAACAGAATCATGATAGTTCCGACGCTTTTTATATGGTCCATATCGCCCGGAACAATGCCGTTATTGATGATGTCCGACATAAAATTGGGCAGAGACAATTCGCACCAGACCTGCCCGAAGAGAGCCACCAGTACGATGATCATGAACGGTATGTATTGTTTGTAATAACCGAAAACTGTCTTCACGGATAAACCCCTTGATCCCCCGTTGATTCCGTAGTTGTGTTTACATCATATACGCATTATATACGCATTGACGGGAACACGCAAAGAGTATTCCGAGTTGATAATCTCCCGCTGTCAGTTTACAATATCAGAAGTAAAAGAACAGGAGAATCAGAACATGGCTGTAAGGGATGCGGTGCTCAGCGCACTGGAAAACAACAGGGATAATTACATTTCGGGAGAAGAACTCTCCGGACAGCTTGGCGTATCGAGAGCCGCTGTCTGCAAGGCTGTAAAGGTTTTGCGAAATGAAGGATATGAAATCGAATCCGTAACAAACCGGGGGTACATGATGCCTTCTGATGATACGGCTATCAGCGAAGCCGCCATACGGAACGCTTTGCCTTTGAGACTGCGCGGCATGGACCTGTTCGTTTACGATATCATCGATTCGACAAATCTCGAGGCCCGCAGAATCGTCCTCGGCGATAATCCGGGCAGCGCGGAATCTGCCTGCGGTCCGGCCAGGTGCCCAGCCGTCGTTCTCGCCCGTCAGCAGACTGCCGGACGCGGAAGGCTCGGCCGGGGTTTTTATTCTCCGAGAGACGGTCTCTATCTGAGTGTTGTGATCAGACCTGACTTTGACATCAGCCGGTCAAGTCTCGTAACGGTAGCCGCTGCGGCTGCAACAAGTGAAGCGATCGACGAGATCTGCGGCTGTTCTTCACAGATAAAGTGGGTCAACGACATCTATCTGAACGGCCTGAAGGTCTGCGGAATCCTGACGGAAGCCACAACTGACTTTGAAACGGGTCAGATCGATTCGCTCATCATCGGAATCGGGGTCAACACTTCTGAACGCAGCTTTCCGGCGGAGCTGCAGGGAGTTGCAGGCAGTGTCTCCGCGGAAGGTCTGAACGGTCACGAGAAATCTCTGCTCGCGGCGTCCATCATCGAAAAGGTGCTTCTCTACACCAAAGACCTCTCCGGCTTCATGGATTCCTACCGCAGCCGTTCGCTGCTCATCGGAAAAGAGATCACGGTCTATTCGGGCACCTACAGAAAAGATCCGACTGTAGAACTGGGCGGAAGAAAGGCGTGCGCCCTGAGTATTGATGATAACGGCGGTCTGATCGTTCAATACGAAGACGGAACACGGCAGACTCTCACCAGCGGTGAGGTCTCAATCAGAGTGTAGAATCCATTCTTCTGTACTCCCGTCTGCTTACGACCGCAAAGGCAACCAGCATGGCGACGCCCGTGATCGTCCATGTGATCGGGTAGATGTTCATGAGCATTTCAAACGTTCCAAAAGACTGGAAGATGGTATAGATCCACACGATTCTCAGGACGCAGGTTCCCAGAACAGAGACGATGGCGGGCAGCAGAGAATGGCCCATGCCCCTCATGCACTGACCGCTGATTTCATAAGACGCTGCGATCCACTGAAAAATCAGTACGTGGCCGAACCGGATCATCGCCCATGGTATAACAACTGCATCTGTTGTGAAAACCAGAACGAAGACATCCCTTCCGAGGAAGAATCCCATATTGCAGATCAGCATAGCTGCCGCTCCCAGAAGCATGCAGTCTTTGAAGACTTCTTTGCAGCGCGAGGCGTTCCGCGCCCCGTAGTTCTGACTTGTGAATGTAACCGCCGCCTGTCCGAACGCGTTCAGTACAAAGTAACAGAAGAATTCATAGTTCACCGCGGCCGCGGACCCGGCGATCGCATCGGAACCGAATCCGTTGATGGTCGACTGGATGATAACATTGGAAAATGAGAACACCATGCTCTGGACGCCCGCCGGCACACCGATCTTCAGAATTCTGATAAAGTGTTCTTTTTTTATTTTCAGCCTGCGGACATGCAGCTTAAACGCTCCCTCTTCATGCAGCAGAAGATAGACCAGCGCTCCGCTGTTCAGTATGTTGGCAATAATCGTCGCACAGGCAACCCCTTTCACGCTCATACCAAGCACAACCACGAACAGCAGGCTCACTGCAACTTTAATGATCCCGCTGCCAAGCAAAATCACGAGCGGCCGTTTCGTGTCGCCTTTGCTCCTGAGGATCGCCGAGATGTAGATGTAGATCATCATGAACGGCATCCCTGAGAAGAAGATCCGCAGATAAATGGTAGAAAGCCCTATGACATTGTCCGGTGATCCCATGGCAACCAGCATAGGCCGGCTGATGCAAAAGCCGACGGTCCCTACGACCACTCCTGCGATCAGAGAAAGCAGCACCGCCGTATGCACGGCGTCGCTGATTCTGTCGGCTCTTCCCTGGCCTATGTAATTCGCGATGACAACGCTCGCGCCTATGGACAGGCCGATAAAGAGATTGATGGAAAGATTGATGATCGGGGCGGTACTTCCCACTGCTGCGAGGGCGTCGCTTCCCGCGAAATGTCCCAGAATGATTCCGTCAGCTGCATTAAAAAGCTGCTGCACCGTACCGGTTGCAGCAAGCGGAAGCGCGAAGAGCAAAAGCTTCTTCACCAATGATCCATGCAGCATATCTATCTGGTTTGCCATATCTTCTGTCTGATCCTCCTAATAGCTGATTTCAGTATAGCACTTTTCCCTTCGATATATCCTGCAATCTCCAATTTCTTCACAAATACGTCACATAATCCACCGCTAAATGACATTTAACTGTATTACTATAACAGTGTCGAAAGACACACCTCCTCACAAAACGGATAATAATGATAATGATGAACGACAGAAAAAACCGGGGAAAGGGGCCCCGGTTTTTTCGTTGTCTTTGTGTTATTCTCCTTCGGGATGATACAGGACATGCACTGTGGTGTCGGGATTAATATCCTCGTCGTCTGTGACGTCCTTCAGCAGAATATGATAGGTGTCCTCACCATCTAGTGTGAAGATGCCGGCAAGGCCTGTGTTTCCGCTTGTCTCAACATCCAATCCGTGCCCGGGTTCCATCCCCTGCAGGAGCTGGCTTTCGCAGCTGATTGCGAAATCCTTTGCGCTGATGGTTTCTGTAATCCCCAGCATGTCTTCGGCAGTTCCTGCCACGCACAGGCATAGATCTGAGTCAAGGGGCGGACCGGGTACTTCCTCGGTACCTCCAACTCCGTTGTCGATGGTCATCAGACTTGTCGAACGGAAACCGAAGCAGAATCTGCCGTCGTCACTTGTATAGAGATACCATGCGTCCGTCGCGCCGCTTTCCGTAAGTCCATACTCTTCGTTCAGTTCGCCGAAGGATTTGTTTATCCCGCCGGCCTGTGCGAAGTAATCCAGATAGGTTTCTCCGGAGGCAGCAGTAGTGGTCTGCACATCCTGTGAACTGCTTTCCGTACTGCTTGCCGTACTGTTTTCTGAACTGTTTTCACCGCATGCGCTTAAGACTATGGCTATTATTATAATGATTGTCAGAAGCATGGCGCTTCGTATGGTTGCGATTTTTCGATTGTTCATGTCTCCTCTTTTGCCTCCGCGTATGACCTGTCATTTTTTTGCAAAATCAGCACTCTTTGCGGTAGATGCAGTTCTTCCTCATGCAGAGGTGGCATTCTCTGTTGCAGGTCGGCTGACCATCATGTGTCATCTTCAGCACATCTTCTGTTCTGATCATGCCCCGGTCTCGCATCGCCCTGTCTTCCTCGGCCTTCTCCGCCTCTTCGGCTGCCTTTGCCGCTTCAATAGCTTCAGCTTCTTCTTCGGTGATGAGACCATAATCCAGCTTGTAGGCGGTCATGTCATAGCCCTGTTCCTCACATTCGAGGATATGCTTGATCATTGCCTCCCGGTCCGCATCCTTCTCAGCGAGTTCCGCAGCAACATCTGCCAGCGCCGCAGGGCCGTCAAAGGCACCTCCTGCAGTCTCGCTCTGCTGTGCTGTGGACTTTATGCCGTACTGTCCTTCCTCCGGCTTGACAAACTTAAAGCCCAGGGATTTCTCTAACAGTTTGATTGCGCCTTCCCTGTGCTTGACGCTGAGCACGCCCAGCGACGCCATGATGTAATCGTTGTCGACAGCGATCTTCGCGTGGTGGGTTGGGAACAGTTTCAGACCGGTCTGGTCATATTCGCAGATGCGGCCCATGATTTCTTCCCTGTGCGGGAGACGGGTCAGAGCGCCGCCTGTTCCAACGATGTACTTGACCGGCGTCAGGTCTTTGCCTTCCGCTACAGTGCTGCGGCCGCTCGGGCCGTAGATATATCTGATCTGGCCGGCGTGACGGTCCACTGCCTTCATGACAGCTTCCTCCGTCAGGATCTCGACCAT
>CACYBO010000010.1 GCA_902772685.1 uncultured Eubacteriales bacterium
CTCCTTTCTGTCTTTGCGCCAGCTGATGAATGCCAGCAGTCCGACCAGAACAGCAGCCGTCATCATCAGGATGTACTTCAGGAAGTCCGATGTGTCCCCAGTCTTCGGATTGTGCTCGTAGACCTTCTTCTTGGGAACATCGCCGCCCTTCTTCGGTGTCAGCTCGACTGCATATGCGATTCGCAGATCACCGATGGTATCCATGTAATCATTGGCCTGCGTCTCTTCTTCAAATTCAACTCTCAGGAATGTCTTCGCAGACTGACCAGGCTTCAACTGGTTGATGTGGAAGTATTCATGTGTGGCGTTTGTCGCCTGCTGCAGTCCCTCGAGATTCGCAATGACCGTATCGCCGCCGACCTTGGAATTGTCGAAGAGAACCGTCTCCCCATTCGGTCCGATGTCTTTAAGCACGAAACGATATCCGCCGTTCTCAGCTACATCCTTGCTTTCCTCCAATGTCTGGAGTGTCTTTGCAAGCATGTAGTAATCCACGGTCACATCAGCGTCGTTACTGTACGTTACAGTGTACTCGAGGGAATCTCCCGGTTCGAGACCGGCGATCCTGTCTACCAGCGTTCCGTTGTCGAAGTTCGCATTGAGGCTGTCACCGTCGAACTCACACGTTCCGTCATCCAACTTATAGTTCACTGCAAAAGCAGGAACTGCCATAACGAGCATCAGCGCTGCACATGTGAGGAGGATAAGGATTTTGTTTCTATGTTTCATATCTTTCGCCTCCCCTCTACTGCACGCTCAAGACCCCGTTTGAGACGGATACATTCTGCACGCCCCATACGGACTTGATTGCTCTGTTGATGCTATGCGTCTGCAGTGCCTGCACTTCTGCTTCGATGCAGATGCGCAGTCCGCTGTACGCGTAAGTATAAGTGTATGTTTTCTTACCATTGACCCAGTCGCCTTCGGTCACAGACATGTCTTTCAGAATCTCCGGATCCAGCTGGAGCTGATCGAAGAGATCCGGTGTCTGTTCCTGACCTTTGAGCACTGATGTATAGTAATACGTCTCACGTTCTGTTGTGGATTCTTTGCTGTTTTTCTGCCACGGACCCTGATTGTACTCGCTGTTGCCGTAAGACAGCTTGATCAGCGAAGGATCAAGGGTGTTATCCTTTTTGCCGTTTTTGTCGACCCAGTCTTTCTTGACGATGATCCGCAGATACTGGTCAACAGGTGAAACGTCTTCTGTTCCTGTTTCATTCTTCGCAGCGATATGTTCGTCATAGATTGTGCCGGGCTTGATCTTCCCAATCTTATCGCCCGGTTCTTCTTTCATATACGCAATGAGTTCGCCGCCCGCTTCGTCCTGCTTGCCAACACGTTCATACGTGCCGTCGTGGCCTTCGAGAAGCTGCACGAAGATGTGGTCCAGTTCGAAGTGGGAGTCCAGGTTGTCACTCTTGATGGTCAGAGCCGATCTGGTTCCCATGAAGCCGCCGGATGCGAAAAGCAGAACTGCTACTGCGATCAGTGCGAGGGTTCTCTTTGATAAATGTTTTTTGTTGCTGTTCATCAAATCGCCCCCTTCCTACTCAAACACAGGCTGAATACCGGCTCCAGCCCAGCTTGCTGCAAAATCTGCTTCCCCATCGGTATTATAAACAACAGGCACTGACTCGTGGACAACGATGATATCAAGTTCAGATAAGTCAATCGATACAGGAATCCCATCGACAGTCGCTTTAATCGTACTCGTAGAACCGTCTGCAGGAAGGACATCTTGGTAATACCAGAATCCATCTGTGGCCTGCCTCCAGCCGGGCTCGGCTGTTGGGGTCTTCATTTCATCCGGACCATATACAGACACACGTACGAATACGTCTCCCTCGCCTCTGTTTTTTATCGAAATAGTCTTTTCCTCACCCTGAACCTGTTCTTCTATCGTTGTGTCCCCGCCTAGGGTAAATGTAGCCTGCCCAATGGCGTGTTCATAATCGCTGAAGAATGCTCCTGCGAGTCCTGCTGAAGCCACAAGCACCAGTAAGATGGCGGCGATAGTCAGGACTTTTTTGTTTTTGAATTTCTTCATACCTGATCCTCCCCGTTACTTATCGTCACCCAGGCTCTTATCGAACTCGTATGGACTATGTGGATCTATATTTGTCAATTTAAACTTGTTGATTACACCGCTTCCGTGAGTTGTGTTATCCGGTTTGTTTGTGAATGAAACTGAATAGACACCCTTTTCGCCATTCTGTGTTAAATGAAGCTCAGCTTCCTTCTCTTCCTTGTCAGGCGTGTAGTTTCCACTGTACACTTCCTTGACCTTCAGATGCTTCAGACCTCTCGGAATATCCTTGACGTTCAGTTTCTGCACGTCACCTTTGGACTTGTCTACCTGCAAACCAACGCGCGTGTGATACACTCTGTCTTCGCAATCGTTATCGGAATACCCTGAAAGTTCGAAGACAAGTGAGGTGCTGTTTCCTTCACCATTCTCTACGTACGCTTCAAAGATCTTTTCGATTTCCAATTCGTAGCGTGCGTATTTGTTGGTGATGGTGATGACTTCAACACCGCCTTCAGCGTCAGGGTCAGGCTCATCTATAAATTTGGGGAGTTCTGTCACTACGAAGTTCTTCTGGAACTCCTCCTCATCTTGTAAATTAACCTCATTAACAGACCATAAAGCCGGATTCGACTCGTTTTGGGCCGCATCCCACTCATAGGACCAGTTGTTTTGCTCATTCAGTACCACTGTTTCCTTCAATTTGCCGTTGTAGAAGAGTTTCACCGTAATGGAATCAGGACGGACAAGCTTTTTTAACTCCTCGCTGAATCCGTCCGGCCATTGCCAGACCTTCTGCACTTTCAGGCGATGGACCAGTCCTGTCATCGGCTTCACATATACGTCGACATCACTGTTCAGAATAGAAATCAGCATCGGCTGCGGCCACCAGTAAGATTTTTGTCCAGCTTTTGGATAATCCTTGACGAGTTGGCTATTCCCCCTAAGCAGGTAGAGCCCGTTCGCCAGATTATCCTCGTGGAACTCCCCTCGTGCATTCACGTCAATCATGATTGGATCCGGCTTATCCTCCGCACTCATGATATTGTTGTTAAGCGTCAGTGCACATTCAAGCCACTGCTTGGTCCACGCAACTTTGTTTGTCTGATCTGCGTCATACGGAAGTTCGACACCAACAGTATATGGTGCATCATCCAGTACCACATACGGGTAGCCAACGACAAAATGACCGACCCTGTACAACTCAAATTGTGTAGCCTCAAGGTTTGTCGGTACCCCGGAAACCCCCGGAGAGAAATCTTCAGTCACCGTATACTCGCCGTCCAGGGATGCAGCATGAGAAGGCTTGGCTCCAATGACAAAAAACATCATCAGCGCCAGAAGCAAAATCACTCCAAGCAACGCTCCGCGAATGCTATTCACTTTTATCAGAGCTAATGTTCTCATGGTATTATGTTCCTATTTGTCAAATATGACGTAACACTGTCTTCCATTCCCATCTTTCTTGCTCTTCGAGTTGTCATCATCATGATGATAAACAACGCAATCAGAATCGGAATCGACAGAAATGGTGCAATGTACTTCGGTTCGATTTGGATAGCGTCCGCCGTCAGGTTGGCGTCGCCGTCCGCATTCGGAATGCGGTGTCCGCGGATCAGCAGCCTATGGGTATTGAC
>CACYBO010000011.1 GCA_902772685.1 uncultured Eubacteriales bacterium
AAATCATATTCTGCAAAGGCAGACAAATTCGGTGATTTCAAATTCAAGGTTCCCGTCAAGAAGATTGGAACAAAGATCAAGTACACCATCAAGTATAAAGGGGCTTCACTTGTTCTCAATGAAAGAATAGAAAAACCAACAATGAGCCTTTCCGTCCAGAAGATCACAAAAAAATCCAGAAAAATCAAAGTGACGGCTCGCTATGTCCATAAGGGCGATATCATCAAGGTAAAAATAGGGACAAGAACCTATAAGTACAAGCTCAAGTCCAATAAGAAAAAAGTGACGCACAAGTTCAAAATCAAAAGGAGCAAAGCCGGTAAGAAAATCACAGTCACAGTAGTGAACAAATACAAACAGAAACTCACCAGCCGTTCCTCCATCGTTTACTATGCGATGAAGGTCAGAAAGAACATGACAAAAAAACAGTGTAAACTCGTCCCGGGCTGGGCCCATCCATGCAGGGTATACGGGTGGCAGAACTGGGAGACCTGGTGGTACGATAAAAACGGCGATGGTTATGAAGACGATACCTTCCTGCAGTTCCACAACGGGAAACTGGACAGCTGGTCCTACTGATAAAGGGGCGCGCTTAGACAGCCGGCTTCTTCGCTCTCTGTCTGAGATGCAGTAGCGATCCGGCCCGGCAGTACGTAGTTAACCGTAATATTGTTTATGCCTACTTCTATTGCCAACGCTCTGCTCATCCCGACAATTGCTGATTTTCAAAGTTAATGAGTGATTTCACCTGTATTCACTCAACTTTCCGCCCAATCAGCCAGATAACAAGTCCTGCGACCAGACAAACGATACCGATTATTAAAATCATATTGAGCATTCCTCCGAAATCGGAGAAAATGCCGCTTTCGTATTCTTCTAGATAGTATTCAGGACCCCATGATCCTTCGTACCAGTTCAGGAAACCCCTCGCGATAACAGCGAAGACGCCAATACCCGCGTACAGCAATCCTAATTTTTTCACATCTCCGAAGCCAAGATGCGTCCTGGGATTTATCGGATAATCATCTGGTTCATCGATAGTCGAGCCCTTGTATCGCCATTTCCCCAGAACATACAGGATCGGTACGGCCAAAAGCCAAATCATACCGCCTAAGAAGTATTCTGTTCCGTTGACGAGCGTTGACATGACGCAGATGAAGAGAATGACGACGCCGAATATCGTGTGCAGCGTCGTTCCTCCCGGAATCGTGAAGTGGAATTCCTCCTTAGGCAGTCTGCGTTTCAGGATCATACACGCTATGACCGTCAGCGAGGTGACCATGATCATAAAGAAAACATCCACGACGACGAGGAACGTGAAGCTGAATGGCACCAAAAGCATGGTGGCGGCGGCAACGATGATGAGGCCCACATAAGGAACTCCCCTGCTCTTCGTCAGATTTGCTACGAACTGCGGCCCGAAGTGCTCATCTGCCAGCATGAGTATGCATCTGGATCCCGTGGTGATGCAGACGTTGAATATGGATGCCTGGCCGATGATTGCGACGATCATGAACAGAACGCCCGCAGCCGGTCCTACGAACTGCGTCAGCACCGCGGAGTAACCCACTCCGTCTGGCTCTGTCGTCCAGTCGGCCCACTCGCCAACCGAACAAAGCCCCGCCATAGTCGGCAGTATGTACGTCAGCGCAATCAGCGGAACGACGATCATCAGCGCTTTCGGGATGATTTTATGCGCATTTTTGACCTCACCCGCTATGACTGACAGCTCGTCAAAGCCGGAATACATCCAGATGCCTATGGCTAGACCTGCCCCGATGTGCCCAAAAGCCGTGTCGTATTCATCAGAGAAAAACGGCGTGACCGGGCTTTGGTTCCAGTTCGCGAACCCAACAACAGCCACCACAGCAAAGGCTACAACGATGATGATAGAGAGCACTGTGCTGACGATGCTGACGTCACGGACGCCGAGGATATTGATGATGAAGAATATCAGAATCATGATGACTTTCAGCGCCATGCTCTGAAAATCTGTCAGCGGTACAATCTTGCCGAGATATCCAATTGCCAGCACCACGTAGACTGTATTGCAGACAAGAGACCATAGGACATTGCAGAAGACCATGATGGCGAACCAGAACTCGCCTAGTGCCTCCTTGACCCACATGAGATTTCCGCCTTCCACCGGTCTGGCCGAACCCATCTCTGCGCAGATCAGAGAATACGGCAATGCCCATACGATCGGCAGGACAAGGAGCATCACAATCGTAAGACCCGGTCCGCACTCAGGAATCATCTCTTCAATGCCAAAAGCACCAGCGCAGCATATGGCATAGAACATACCAACAACCGAAAGTACTCCTACTTCCGATACGACTACGTCTTTGACCCCGTGTCTTTTTTCGATTGATGGATCCATTCGCATCTTCTCCTGCCGATGGTGTTTCTATATTTCGGCTTGCTGTTTGTTTTTATACGTCGCTGACCATGAGATTGATGATTTCTTCATTCGTCTGACGCATACCTTCTCTTCCGATAAGCCCTACATTCTTTATGATCGACTCAACGTCACCTATCACGATGCCGTCGCCGCTGTAGAACTCCTGCCCGTTCATATACATGTTGTAGCCCAGGATGCCCGCTTCAACGGACATGGCAATCTTCGCCGCGCAGGATGCCTTTGCACCGTCACAGACCATTCCCGACAAAACGGCTATGCTGTTCACTATCGTGTGCGCCACTTCCGCGTATCCCCCGCCATGGAGATAGGCAATACCGGCACCTGCTCCCACTCCGGCGCATACAGCCCCGCAAAAGGCCGAAAGCGTACCGATTCCGCTCTTCTGATGGATTGTCACAAGATTGGACAGAACGAGCGCACGAAGCAGTTTCTCGTTGCTGACCTGAAGTTCCTTCGCGTATTCGATGACCGGAAGAGAACATGTCAGGCCCTGATTTCCGCTTCCCGAGTTGATCACAACAGGCATCTCGCAGCCGTTCATCCTGGCGTCGGAACCCGCTGCTGCCACTGCCCTTGCGCGGTTGGAGATGCTGTCCCCATATGCTCTCAAAAGTGTCTTGCCCAGATTCGCGCCGTAATCATTGCGCATTCCTTCCTCGGAAATTGCGGAATTATACCTGATCTGGCGTTCCAGAACATCGGACACCTCCTTCAGATTCACTGTTTCGGCGTATTCCAGGATATCCTTCACATTCATAAAACTTCTGTCTGTCAGTTCGGCAGTCTGAACGCTATCGTCCACGGTAATACGCATTGGTTTGCCGTCCTTCTTGAC
Source organism: uncultured Eubacteriales bacterium (assembly GCA_902772685.1). Taxonomy (GTDB): domain Bacteria; phylum Bacillota; class Clostridia; order Peptostreptococcales; family Anaerovoracaceae; genus Lentihominibacter. The sequence goes on from CACYBO010000011.1 coordinate 3,258, forward strand.
CGAGATGATATGCGTATGCTTGTCTACAATATGCACATCCGTGCGATGATCTCCTGCAAAAGCAGAATAGATGAGTTCAAACTCCCTGTTGCTCTTAAGATGCTGGACTTCAATCGGTACTGAATCCATGTATGCCTTCATTCTGTTAATGTCGTCTTCAGCTACAGATGCTATTACTTCCAGCTGTTTTTCCGCCTTGCCGGTGATCGTACCCGCTGCTACTGATGCTGCGATACCCTTCAGTCCGTTTGTATTCGGCACGATGACGCTTTTGACATTCTTCAGGATGCTTCCGCTGACCTGAACGCAAATACGTTCAGGAACAGCACCCAGAACGTCCCTGGCAACTGCCGCGGCATATGCCAGCGCAATCGGCTCTGTACATCCCATCGCAGGAACGAGTTCTTCATGCAGTATGCGGGTGTATTTGCTGTACTGTACATCCGATAACAATTCTTTTTCCCTTCCTATTTACTTATTTTCATTGATTATATTATACGCAGGCAGCGGTCCGCCTACCCCTGCTTCTCCAAGGGCTGTTGGAATGGCTTCCATAAGACTGAAATAGACATCCCAGTAATCCTCAGTCTTCGTCCAGGCTCTGGCTGTGAAGGACATTCCGCCCGGGATTCCTTCCAGCGGCTCCGCCATCGGAGGCCCCGGCGCATCCAGTACTTTCTCATTGGCCTGCATCTGCTCGAGCATTACCTTGCGGGCTCCCGCCAGATCCGCACCGCTTACATTGAACGTCAGATCCACACGGCGCAGTTCCTCTTTTGTAACATTGGTAATATTTCCTGCCATCAGGTTTCCGTTTGGAATGGTGATTGTCTGATTGTCCAATGTGGTGATTACCGTATAGAACAGATTCATCTCCTTAACGATACCTTCTGCTTCTGCGCTGACGATCAGATCACCGATATTGAACGGTCTGAAAACAAGCAGCATGATTCCGCCTGCCAGATTGGACAGCGCTCCCTGCAGTGCCATTCCCAGGGCCAGTCCGCAGGTCGCAAGAACGGTTATCACGGAAGCCATCGGTACGCCCAGAACACTGATGATGGAGATGATCAGGATGACGTAAAGCGCGATTTTGATGAAATTCATCAGGAACGACCGTACTGCAGAATCGATTTTTTCGAGAGCTTTGGCCTTTCCTGTAACGGAAAGTATTTTCTTGATGACGATGCGCCCGATGATAAAGATCAGAAGCGCCAGAATGATTTTCACGCCTACGGCTGAACAAATATCGATCAGTTTTGCAGCCCACGCGCTGATTGTTCCGGTATCCATAATAATTCCTCCTTAGTAAATAACATCATGCCTGTAATGATTGATTGTCTTTTTTATCGGCAAACAATGCTCCGACCTTGCTCCCTATGGCTGCTGCCAGTAAAATCCACAGGGCCAGCCTGAACGGAAAACAGATCATCAGCAGCATCGTCACTGCGAAAGGTTTCTTCATCTGCGCACCGAGAGCCGATGCAGTCACTATAGCCGCCGCAAAAACCGCATGAGCGGCTGCCCCTCCGCTGAATATGAGAAGCACCATTCCAAACCCCATGCATGAGCACGCGTATATAAGGGGGAAGAAATGTCCCCCTTTTAGACCGAACTCGATGCACAGCGTCGTCATCAGTATCTTGAGCAGACTTACTCCCATGAGAGCCGCGGGAGCGTATGTCATGAATACCTCCGGCAGTGCACTCATCTGATCTTCCCCGGAGAAGCAGACGGCGGGAACATACACCGCCATGATCCCTACGCATATGCCGCAGAGAGTCTCCCTTACGATGACCGGCAGCTTTGACGAAAACAGCGCCATCAGTTTCTTCGTATATCGATATATGAGGTAAAGAATCAGGCCAACAGGTACGTAAAGCAGTGCAAGCACATAATCTGCCGCGGCTGCATCTGCTGCCTCAAAAGCGGGAAAACCCTCCGCTGCGGCTCCGAACAACAGTCCCAGACCTTTCATCACAAAGAATGCCGCGGCAACCGAAAGCCCGTAGAGCAGCACTTTTGTCACCTTTGGCATCCCCGGACTCTGCCCTTCTGTGCTTGCGGAAGTATGCTCCTCATCTGACGCATTTTCCTCTACAGCGAATATGCCGAACAGGGGCGCGTGGAAAAGGCTTCCCAGCATAACCGCCGCGCCTATATCCGAATACTCCGCAGCATGGACTTTTGCATACTTGACGTTATCACCGATCCAATAGCACAGCCCCGCGATGATACCCGTCAGACCGGCTTCCGGTCCAACGCTGGCGCCGAACACCAACGGCAAAAAAGCGCAGATCAGAAGTACTGCCATATGGTCATAGTCGTAATGCCTGTTCCTTCTGATTTTGCCCAGCACTACAGGCAACTCCTCCGGGTAGTCGTAATACTTCCAGTGTATCAGACCCATCAGCAAACCTCCTGCGGCGCAGATGATTACCGGAATGAAGCTGACGCCTGCAGCTGCAGGAACCATCGTCCAGAGAAGATACGTGCAGAGTTTTATGGCCTTGAGAAATACCCATAAAACTAAACCGACCGTTGCCCCGAGCAGAATGATGAAGAGATACAGTTTCAGATTGTTGATCACCTTGTATTTCACTTTATATCCCTACTTTACCATAAAACCGTGGGAGGGGTACAGTCAGTCAAAAACCGGGCACGATGTCTTTTGACACCCGCCCGGCTGCTGACTGATTATTGCTCGATTATTTCTTTAGAGCGTCTTCTGCTTTCTCTCTCAGTTCTTCTGTTTTTTCCTTGATTTTTTCATCGATATCCGTATTTTCAAGTGCCTCTTCTGCCTTGCCTTTCAGTTCTCCGACCTTGTCCATAACCATGTCATCGATCTCGGTCCCCTGAAGTACCTCTTCGGCCTTATCCTTCAGTTCCCCGACTTTGTCCAGAAGCTTTTCATCGATGTCTGTATTGTCCAGAACTTCCTTTGCTTTTGCAGCGATTTTGTCATCGATTTCAGTCTTTTCTCTCAGATCGTCAATTACGTCTTTTATAGCCATTTCCGTTCTCCTTTCAAATTTCAATTATTATACTTCATTATAGTGCAGTTTCACTGCAATGACAACAGCGCGATAATAATCAGTCAAAATACTTCACATAAAACTTCATATCGGCCGGCATGTATCCGATAGCTTTGTAAAATGCTTCCGCGTCGGGATTCGCCGGCTCCGACTGGAACTGGATCCTCTTGCAGCCCTGGGCCTGTGCGTACTCCTCGATCATTTCCATAGAAGTCCTGCCGTATCCCTTTCCTCTGTTTCCGGACGAGAAATACAGGTCGTCTACAATCATGGCCAGTCCGTGTGACCACACGCTGTATACCAGCATAAGGTTTGCAAAACCAACAGGTTCCTCGTCTTCCTCAAAGATCAGGAATCTCACCTGCTCCGTAGCTTCGAGCCCGTCCATGAAAATATCACGGAAGGCGCTGTCACTGATACGGTGTGCGTTATTCCAGATCTCATTACCGTTGATCTCTTCCTTCATAAAAGCCCTGTTGAGTTCGATCCATACAGAGCAGTCCCGCTTATCGCATAATCTGTATCTCAGCATCACTTACCTCCTTAAAGATATATTTCAACAATCATAGCAAGCACAAAGATGACACAGGCGGCACCCATTACCAGTGCCATTCTGCGCGCGCGAACCTTATTGTTCTCTCTGCGCTCATCATGATGCAGTCTTTCTTCTCTCCTCATCCTGTTCACACTCCCGATTGTTCCGGTATTTGCTCAACATATCTATTCAACGATCTCCGCGCCGGCTCTCTGCATATCTTTCAGATTGGCTGACTGAATGTCCTCCGTTTGAGAAGACGTGCACGCAGCGAGAACAATCGTCCTGTAATCATACGCTATTGCATCATAGCATGTCGTTCGGATGCAGTTGGGGGTTGTCGTTCCTGCGAGAATTACATTCTCGACCCCACTGTCTCTGAGTAATCGGTCCAGATCGGTCTTGAAAAAAGCACTCCAGCGGGGCTTTATAATCACTGTTTCATCCTCAAGTCTTGTAAGACCCTCCGGCTCTTCTACGCTGTTGATTCCTGTCGATCCGGGCGCAAGAACTCCATTCACGCCAAGTTCCCGAAGCATCTTCCTCCGGGGAATCTCCATATTGCTGCAGTCTGCACTGTACTCCCGTTTTACCCAGATTACCCGGATGCCCAGATCACGTGCGTCCTGAACTGCGGCTTCACAGGCAGGCACTGTAGCTTTTGCGCCCATGACTCTGAGGGCTGCACCAGGCTCTACAAACGCCTTCTGCATATCAATCAGAAGCAGTGCTGTTTTCGCAGGGTCCAAATGACCGATTTCCCCAAGCGGGGTTCCATATAAACACTTTTCCATGCCTTTTTCTGTTTTCCCCTCATCCTCTATCGTATTCCAGACAGAGCATCGTCATATCATCGAACTGCTCAACACCGGCGGTAAACTCTTCCACTGCGTTCTTTACATTTTCAAGTACCTCAGCCGGACTCGCTGCGTCTTTATTCAAAGCCAGAAGCATCCGGTCGGTTCCGAACATCCCATTCTCCGCATTGTTTGCTTCCGGAACTCCGTCGGTATATACGAAAATCCTGTCGCCCGGTTCGAGCTGCAGTTCGTACTCTCTGAACTTTAATCCTTCCATCACTCCAACGACCATGCCGTGCTGATCCTTCAGCAGTTCGAACAGACCATCTTTTTTCTGCACAGCAGGATACTCATGCCCGGCGTTTGCCGCTTTCAGCTTTCCCGTAGATATTTCAAGGATACCAATCCATACCGTTACAAATATATCTTCTTTGTTGTTAGCGCATATCATTTCATTCGCCGTCTCCAAAATTGCAGCCGGCGACTTACCTTCCGCTGCTATGTTCCTGAGCATGATCTGGGAAGACATCATGAACATTGCGGCCGGGATGCCTTTGCCCGAGACATCAGCTATCAGCACGCAAAGATGATCATCATCAATCAGGAAGAAGTTGTAGAAGTCTCCTCCAACATCCTTTGCCGGTTCCATTGATGCGTATAAGTCAAAATCCTTTTGATTAGGGAACGCCGGGAAGGTTGTCGGCAGCATGGACGCCTGTATGTTGTTCGCCAATGACAGTTCTGCTTTTATTCTTTCCTGCTCAGCCGTTATTTTCCTGTTGCGTTCCATATGTTCTTCGATCTCAACCGTCATTGCGCTTACGTCGCGCGAGAGCTGTCCGATTTCATTGAAAGACTTGATTTCAGCCAGATTTCTGCAGACTTCGTCGCTGTCCTTTCTGTTCATATACAGGCGGATGTTCTCCTGCACTGTCCTCAGCGGCTGCAGTACGACGCGATATATCATGCCCAGGCATACCCATGCCAGGAGCAGTTCAAGAATCATTGCGAGTATTGTTCCGTGCCATGTCCTTCTGGCGATTATTGTATTCAGTTCCGAAAGGTCATACGTCATGCCCATCATCAGGTTTTCATCACCGATTTTCTCTACAAACACGTAGTAGTCAACGTAATCCCCGGCGTCAACCAGATGTCTGTTTTCCTTATGGGCCCAGCGCATGCCTTCTTCCTGACTCTTTGATACATCCGATACCACGCCAAGCGTATAAATCTGATTATACTTTACGCCTCTTTTATCGCCCGGGTCTGCCCCGCTGAGAAGAAAGAACTGTTTTTGGTATGTATCATCTGTGAGAACACAGAACAGAAATGCAATGTCATTGGAGCTTTTTATCTGATCGACCCTGGTGATCAGCCACGAATATGTGACCTCAGCGTACAGCTTTTGATCTTCCGCCGGGAGCGCTTCTATTTCCTCCGTAGTGGCGTACTTCAGCAGCAGTTCCGGATGACGTTTACTGAGTGCTGTGACCTTTTCCTTCGTCTCTGCTCCGGTTGTGTAGTCCACATCATATTCGATATCCATCTGCTCATAGTTGTTTTTCCAGTATTCGATCAACCACTTATATGCAGGATATTCATGTATGGCTTCAATCGTTTCATCAGCCATATTGGATGCCGTTTTTTCAGCCTGCCCTTTGACGCTGGCATCTGTAAGCACCTGCTGCGTAAAGTAAGTGAATACACCGATGGCCAGCGTACCGAGCGCAAACAATATGATAACTTCTAAAATCAATCCCTTTTTTTTCATCGTGTGTTAAATCTGCCGGTTTTCCGGTGTTAAAAAACAATTAACTCGAATTTCTTTATTATAATTAATTATAATTGATTATTATATCATATCATCCTTCATTCTCATCGTAGAAAGCCAAACGCCCGCCAGCGTAATTCCCAGACCGACCACTGTATACCATCCCCAGACATCACTCATCACGATGATTCCTGCGACAACGCCAATAATAGTGGACAGGCTTCCAACTATATTGTTCGCAAGGGCTGCATCAACATACTGCAGCAGCCTGTTGAAACAGAAATAGGATGCAAAGGCGCAGAACACGCCAAGGAACAGCAGATGCAGCAAAAGCTTTCCGTCCGTGAACGGTATCAGGAACGTGTCGATACCATGTCCCTGTGCAAGGGAAATGATGTTAAACAAAACTGCCCCCTCAAAGGCCATAATCGCTGTAACGGACAGTGCATCAAAATCTGATGACGCCTTTCTGCTCGAAAGGCTGTACATACTGGCTGCGATAACTCCGAAGAACATGCACAGCATTCCGGCACGTGTTCCGCTTGCAGAGAACACCGGGGAAAAGACCGTTGCAACAGCGACCCCAAGGAAGGTCAGAACAAGGCTGATAACGAGCTTCAGATCCGCCTTATGGCGGAAAAACAGGATGCCGAGCACCAATGTCATGCTGGGAATTGTTGCAACAAATATCGCGCTTATGGATGCCGAAGTCATTTTAATTCCATTGGCCTCCAGAATAGAGTAGGCGCACGGCTCAAACAGTCCGGCCAGAAAGAGAAACACCACGTTCTTTTTATGCAGATCAATGTGTACCTTTCCGGCGAGAACCGGTATCAGAAGAATCAGGGCGGTAATGGTCCACCGTGCGGCCAGGACCTGCATCGGAGCCATTACCTTCAGTAAGATCGCAAGTGAAATAAACGCGAATCCCCATCCGATGGAGACCATCGCAATCAAAAATACCGTATACCCAATATTGTTATTTCTGTCGCTCATACCGTTCACGCGCCGCTTTCACCTCTGCTGCATCTACTCTACCACAACATTTGCCATAACAAAAGAGCCGGGATATGTATCGTGTTTCTTTTGATACCTTCCCGGCTCTTCATTTCATTCACATTTCACTGTTTTTCAATCAGCCGATTGTTAGCCGATTGTTATATGTACGAAATCAGTACTTCTTGTTGAATCCGCTGGCCAGAACCGCCAGATGTTTCGGGTGAAGCAGTTCAGCATTGTGCTTCGCTTCCCAGACCTCCGGATATCTCTCGATTGAGCCGTTGATGGACTCGAACAGCAGCGCCAGTTCATCAGCGCTCATGCCGCTGGCTTTGATGTGTGCCTCGAAGTTCTCCGGTGACGCCTTGATGTCCTCCGCCATCTTCTTGTACATGGCGGCGAAGTCTTCACTTGTCATCTCTTCAATATTCTTCAGCTCAGGATGGATTTCGTCTCCCTCCATCTTGTTGTCGATCAGAGCAACAACTTCTTCCAGTGACATGGAGTTTCTTTCAATCAGCTTTTCCAGTCCTTTCAGTGAGTGCTTTGCCTCCTCGTGGAGTTCTTCGTAAGTTTTTGTCAGTTCCTTTACTTTTTCTTTCATTTTAGGTGACCTCCTTGACAATATCTTATTTCTGAACACAAGTATACGCTCTAGTCTGAAAATTACAAGTTTCTCTATGCATATTTGCATATGAATTTACATGCAAAAAGAGCCGGCACCGGTGGATCTGCCACCTCTTGCCGGCCCCCTGTCTTCAATTTGTGTTTCCGCCTTGATTCTCTTTTATTCAAAGGCTACGCTGTCGTAGGATTTGTATACGCCTTCTTCGCGCAGTTTGCGGGAAGCCTGACTCTGGTACGTCCCTTCCACAATGTTTTCAAATCCGTTCTTTCTGATGATTTCTTTGATGTAGTCCACAAACGGACATCTGTTGTGATGCCTGTTGTCCGTCACAACGCAGCTTGCAAGATGAACGGCCACTTCTGACTTCTGGATATCTGTCAACTTGCGAAGTTTCATTTCAAAATGCTCAAGCCGCGCTGCCACACAGGCGCCGTTGCAGCCTCCGCAGCTCATGGTCAGGTACTTTGTCCCGTCACCGTATCCCGAAAAAGCAGCTGTCTTTCCGAAGAAGCTCTCAGAGCACGCAAAACCTGAACAACGTTTCATCGTATGCTCACACTGGATGACAACAACATATCTGATTGATTCCTTATTCATACCGGTCCTCCTTTCCTTCACTTGCCGCAGTTATTATACCACATTACAGCATTAAATCACCATATACGATATGGATACATCCGTTTAAATGTCCGAAATTGATGTGTTCAGCGGCTGCGCTGTATATGCACCCCCAGTCAAATTCATAAATGATACCATCCGGGGTGTCACGTGTCGGAGCAGATTCCATATTTCTCTTGAGCCACTCTTCACATACTTCCTGCTTCATGCGGCTTTCGTCCATAACCGTATTTGCATGCATGTTAAGCTTTGGATCCAACCGGACGACTTTGCTATTATCCTTATGCCTGATAAAGATAACTGCTATGAAGCTCACCCCATCATATTCAACCGGCCGGTTAAAGATGAATTCCAAGTTCTCACCGTGATGGAACCGCTGCACACCTTTATCCAATCCGATGTTCTCCAGATCCTGCAGCGTCGTTTCGGGGCTTATAGTGACACCGTCCACCTCAACTATACCCTTTGAAAGGTTGTCCATTAACTGACTCATTTCAATTACCTCCTGAAACTTTACAATTCCTCATGCATTATCGCTTCTATTATAATCCTTCCCACTTTGAAGTTGTTTTCCATAGCCGTGGCAAAGATATCAAAGGATTCCTCACTGTCTTCGGAAGCGAGTTCATCGTCATCCTTAGTTCCCCATAAATGTTCCGGCGTAACGCCCGGCGGGAACACGTCCATATTCACGCTGTCGCGGAGGATGATCAGCCTGTCGAGCATACCTGCTCTGTCAACAGCCAGACTGACTGCGATATCTTCCATATCCGTAGCTGCATACGGATCCGGACAGCCATAGGTATCTGTGATCAGCAGTGCATTCTGATGGTCATAAGCGCCTTTCCAATAATTATCACCGGTTACTGACGTTCCCCGCATCACTTTAGGCTTACGGTTTGCCCACGTTTCTCCCGGAAATACCTTTTGCAGGTATTTTTCGGTTAGTTCTGTTGTCTCGAGCGGTACATCCTTCACCATATCAAACGCCCTGTCCGTCAGCTCACTGTTCAGTCTGACCACTGTGGATGCGTCGTAGGTCTCATCATGAAACCAGGTTGTATCGGAGTCCTCAGCCATCTCCCTCGGGTCGGCATGATGCCCCAGATCATAATCGACAGTCGCCGTAATCACATAAACATCCCCCGGGATGCCATATCCTTCCGCTGAACCGGCACAGCCGGTTGATAGAATATATGCATCTGAAAAATCAAATCTCTCATCTGCCAGAACAGCACTTGTGTTCAGTGCCGAGCTTACTTTCCCTTCATCGATCATAAACAGCGCAATGCCGTCCTTATAATACAGCGTGCTGTTTTCTGAGACTCCATCGATATTATATTTTTCTCCGTTCTGAAGGTATTCCTCGTAATAAAACTGCGCTTCCCCCGGAAAATCTCCTGCCATGTGTTCAACCTCAAATACAGGGAGAATCAGCACTTTAACAGGTATTTTTTCATCTGATGCTGACTTGGAAGCGCACCCTCCAAGAATTACCGCAAGAATAAGCAGCAATGCAAAAGCAGGGATTATTCTCAATTGTATCATGTTCTTTCGTCTGATCGTGTTTTTCATTGCCTCCATCACAGTCGTCATTCCAGTTATAACAGCGGTGCAATCAACTTCGCAACAGGTCCCATGATCTTATAGAACACCCCCATATCTCGGACTGTCTCTAATGTGATCTCTCTGCACTTCGCCAGAGTGTCCTGGAAATCACGTTCTATTTCAGAAATGCAGTCGGTCCTATACATATAGGTGGCACACTCGAAGTGATGATACAGACTCCGGTAATCCAGGTTAATGGTGCCGACCACGGCCTTTTCATCATCACAGGTCCACACTTTCGCGTGGACGAATCCAGGCGTGTACTCGTAGATTTTTACGCCGGCTTCCAACAGCTCCCGGTAATGAGATTTTGCCAGTGAATATGCGATTTTCTTATCAGGGATGCCGGGCAGAATCAGTTTCACATCGATTCCCCGCTGTCCCGCATACTTCAGCGCTGTGGCCAGTTCTCCATCCAGAATCAGGTACGGCGTCATGACGTGAACGTAACGCCCTGCCCGGTTAAGAATATCCATATAGACCGCTTCGCCCACCTTGTCCTCATCCAGCGGACAGTCGCAGAACGGAATGACGTAGCCGGAGGAATGAATCCGGTCGCTGTCCGCTGCCGGGGCATATACCTCTTTGAAATCCGGTTTGTCATCCTCCGTTATATTCCACATCTGTAAAAACATCAGTGTGAAGCTGCGGACTGCATCGCCCTTCAGCATAACTGCTGTATCCTTCCAGTGGCCAAACCGCTCAACTGCATTGATATATTCGTCCGCAAGATTAACGCCGCCATTAAACGCGACCTTTCCGTCGATAACGCAGATTTTGCGGTGATCTCTGTAATTATAGTGGGAAGAAAGAAACGGCATGATCGGCGCATACGATTTGGCTTTGATGCCTTCCGCCTCCAGAAGTTTGCAGTAGTTGGAAGGAAGTGTTGATATCTCGCACATGCCGTCAAACATCACGCGCACATCTACACCTTCCTTTGCCTTTGCAATCAGAATCTCAAGAATCTTACCCCACATATACCCTTCTTCGATGATGAAGTACTCCATGAAGATGTACTTCTCCGCCTTTGACAGTTCTTCAAGCATTGCCTGGAACTTCTCTTCCCCGGAGGGGAAATATGTTGTTTCTGTTTCCGCAAAAGCAGGAAAACAGCCGCTGCGGTTCAGGTATGTCACAAGGTCATCGGTATAGCTGTCTTCCTCCCGCAGCCGTTTGATCACCTGTGGATCCTGCGGAATCGCATCTTTTGTCTCTGCAATCCTCTGATTCGCCTTTTCTTTAATCAAGCGGTGACCCGTATTGGTCTGGGTAAACAAAAGCATGAGAGCACCCGCGACCTGGAGGACAGATATGATCAGCATCCATGTCAGTTTCGCAGTAGAGTCCATCTTGCTGTTGAACAGATAGAGCAAAATGATCAATGTGAAAATGGTCAATCCGATATAGAAATGGTGCAGAAAGTCCTGCATCAGAATAATTGGCAGTATCAGAACGGCCAGTTCCAATAAGATCAGCACCACGATAATAAAGAATCTGCTGAAAATCAGACCAAGTATTCCTTTCTTTTTTGGCTTCGCCAAACGGGTTATGCTTTCCACTTCACTCATCGCTTTCCCCCTTATTCTCCGATATCTTCTCCTTCGATATCCTCCGGAACTTCCGGTT
>CACYBO010000012.1 GCA_902772685.1 uncultured Eubacteriales bacterium
GCAGGATACCCACCTAACATTCGTTAGGGCGTGAATTATAACCCTGACGGCATGTCGGGATTATTGTTTTATACACAGGAGATACACTTATGACAGCACTCACACCGCGTGAGATTATGTTAAATCAGTCCGATGGTTCCGTTGCAAAGGCAGAAGGCACTTTGGGAAAGCTTTTTGTGCTTGGCATGATGGCAGGCGCCATTATCGCTCTTGGTGCACAGGCTTCACTGATGGCGTCCTTCAATCTGACCTCCGACCCATCGACGTTCGGAATCGGAAAAGTCGTGATGGGAGCTGTTTTCCCTGTAGGACTCATGATGGTAGTGCTCTGCGGTGCGGAACTGTTTACAGGAAACTGTCTCATGATCATCGGGACACTCGATAGGAAAATCCGCATGTCCCGGATGCTCCGAAACTGGGCTGTCGTGTACATCGGCAATCTGGCAGGGTCCCTCATCATTGTTCTCTGCATTGCTTACAGCGGCCTTTGGGATTCAGGCGCAGGACTGCTTGGTGCCATGACTGTTAAAACTGCTGCCGGCAAGTGCAGTCTCAGTTTTGGCAGGGCTGTTGTGCTGGGTGTTTTCTGCAACTTCCTGGTCTGCCTTGCCGTATGGATGGCAGCAGGTTCTCAGGAGACGATCGGCAAGATATTTGCCATCTGGTTCTGCATTGGGCTGTTTATCATTTCCGGATTTGAGCACAGTGTCGCCAACATGTATTTCATACCGGCAGGCATGCTTGCTGCGGAGAATGAAGCCTATGTCAGTCTGCTCAATCTTGATACGTCATCCCTGACGATGTTCGGATTTCTAATCCGGAATCTCCTGCCTGTAACAATCGGAAATATCATCGGCGGTTCCGTCTTTGTTGGAATCGTATACCGCTGGTGTTACAAATAAACGCATTGGACTGAAAACTGTGGAGGTAAAGTATGTTTGGTAAGAAGAATAAAGCAGAAAAGGGAGAAACAAGACCAACGAAGAGCCAGAAGACGACAAATATGAAGAAACTGGAAGACTTGTATTACGCGGCGGAAGAGGCGAGAAAACACGCCTATGCGCCATACTCTGACTTCAGAGTCGGCGCCGCACTGCTCGTCAGACCAAACGAGGATTCCGTGATTCCTGTCAATAAAATTTATACGGGCGTAAACATCGAAAACGGTTCTTACGGAGCTACTCTTTGTGCGGAGCGCGTCGCATTCGCAAAAGCCATCTCCGATGGTGTTCTGGAGTATGATCTCGGTCAGAATCCGTTTGTTGCCATTGCTGTTTCAGCCGGAGATGAAGAGGCGCTGCCGTGCGGCATCTGCAGACAGTTCATGAGCGAATTTGCTCCTGAAATCACCATCGTAACAAAGGCGGACGGTCAGTTCAGAATCAGAAATCTGACACAGCTTTTGCCGGAGAGTTTCCAGCTCAACAAGGAAGAGCAGGAATCTGTTGCTGCTGTTGAGTCGGCAGGAAACGCGCCGATGCAGGAAGAAGTTCCACCTGCTGAGGAGTCAGATCCAGCAGTTGAAACAGCCGAATAACAGGAGTATTTATGAAGAGAATCGCACTCATCGACGGAAACAGTCTAATAAACAGAGCTTACTACGCCATGCGTAATCCTATGATAACTAAGGATGGGATTTATACACATGGCATTTTCGGCTTCATCAACATGATGGATAAGATCATCAAGGACTATGACCCTGAGTATATGGCGATCGCCTTTGACTTGAAAGCGCCGACATTCCGGCATGAGCAGTATGACGAGTACAAGGCCGGACGGAGGAAGATGCCGCCGGAACTCGCTATGGAAATCCCTATTCTCAAGGATATTCTGGATGCGATGAATATAAGAAGAGTCGAACTGGAAGGGTACGAGGCTGATGATATCATCGGAACTCTTGCCGTGACGAGTGAGCGGGAAGGGTTGGAACCCTTTGTATTCACAGGGGATAAAGACCAGCTTCAGCTCGCGACCGATATTACAAAGATTGTTTACACGAAACGGGGCGTCTCGGACTTTGATCTCTTCGACCATGACGCCTTTTGTGAAGCTTATGGATTCACACCGCTTCAGTTTATTGATTTCAAAGGGCTTGCAGGAGATTCGTCTGACAACATCCCGGGAGTCCCCGGTGTCGGGCCAAAGACAGCCACGAAGCTGATCCAGCAGTTCGGAAGCGTAGAGGAAATCATCTCCAATGTGGATGATATCAAGCCGGAAGGTCTTCAGAATAAAGTCCGCGACAATGCGCAGCAGGCGATGATGAGCAAACGCCTCGCGACGATTATGACAAATGTTCCTCTTGACATAGGTATCGAGGACTGTCTGATGAGAGAGCCGGACTACGGCAGATTGATTGAACTGTACAGAAAACTTGAATTCAACAGATTCCTCAGCCGCATCAAGATAAATCAAGATGAAATCAGCACCGACTATCAGGAGGAAGCGCCGGCTGAGATGATCAGCGCTGAGGATATTAAGAAGACAGTTGTTTCTTCGCCGGAAGAGCTGTCTGATATCCATATAAACCGAGAAACTGTTATAAAAGTGTTCGGCAAACCGAGCCATACGGCGACTCCGGCTATCGACAGTATCGCAGTTCTGAATGACAGCAGGTATTATTTTCTCCGTCCGGAAGCCCTCGGAGCGTTCGGTGAATGGCTGAAAGGGGAAATGGAATCAGAGAATGCTCCTCAGTTCACAGGGCACGACATCAAAGGAGATTATTACATGCTCATGAGCTGCTATGGTGTTTCCGGGTTCAGGACAGGATTCGATACTGCCATAGCCCAATATGTTCTCGACTCCGGCAGAAGCAGTTACAGCATCTCCGCGCTGAGCAACGAATATCTGCACGCCAGTCTCGAGGAAGAGAAGGATTTTATCGCGGCGAACGCGCAGATCGATATGTTCTCCGATAATCTGTCCGCCTATGCAGATTACGGCTTGAAGTATTGCGTGACTGTTCTCAACCTTGAATCGCTCCAGAAGGCTCAAATCAGCGCCCAGAGCCTTGAAAAAGTGCTGTATGATGTGGAATTGCCTCTCGTTGAAGTAATGGCGCAAATGGAAAAAGAGGGCTTCAGGACCGACAGGGCGTTTTTGAGTGAGTTTGGGAACACTCTCGCCCGGGAAATCGATAAACTGGCAGACAGCATACATGAAATGGCCGGTGAGGAGTTCAACATTAATTCTACACAGCAGCTCGGCAATATCCTCTTTGAAAAGCTGGAACTGAGACACGGAAAGAAGAACAAAAAAGGATACTCCACAAGTGCCGACGTGCTCGAGAAAATCAGGGATGATCATCCGATCGTTCCTGCAATTCTGGAATACAGGACACTTACAAAGCTGAAGAGCACATATGTAGACGGTCTGATTCCCCTGATCAGCGCGGATGGCAAGATCCACGCTCATTTCCAGCAGACGGTGACCGCTACCGGCAGGATCAGCTGCACTGAACCCAACCTGCAGAACATACCAATCAGGCAGGAACTGGGAAGACAGCTGCGCAGGGCGTTTGTTCCGGAAACGGACGAATGCATTCTCATCGGGGCGGATTATTCCCAGATTGAGCTCAGAGTTCTGGCGCACATGTCAGGTGATGAGGCGCTGATCGATGCATTTAACCGTGGGGAGGATATACACAGGGCTACTGCTGCCAATGTACTTGGTGTACCCGAGGATGAAATCACTCCTGCTGAGAGAAGCCGTGCAAAAGCTGTCAACTTCGGTGTAATCTATGGAATGAGTGCTTTTGGACTGTCCGGTAATCTGGATATCTCCAGAAAGGAAGCGGAGGAATACATCAATGCATACTTTGAGAAACACGGACAGGTCAGGAAGTTCATGGACGATTCTGTTGCTTTTGCAAAAGAAGAAGGATATGTAACAACACTTCTCGGCCGGAAACGGTACATCAAAGAGATCAAGGCATCAAATTATATGGTCAGGCAGATCGGGGAGCGGCTCGCGATGAATTCTCCGATACAGGGAAGCGCTGCTGATATCATCAAAATCGCTATGATCAAAGTGTACGAAGCTATCAGGAATGCCGGACTGAAATCGAAACTGATCCTGCAGATCCATGACGAGCTTGTCATCAATACATATCCGGATGAGCGTGAAACTGTGAAACAGATGCTGGTTGACAATATGGAATCAGCGTATAAGTTGGCCGTTGAGTTAAAAGCGGACGTAAATGAAGGGAAGAATTGGTACGAATTAAAATGATGGTAATAGGTATAACAGGCGGAATCGGTACAGGGAAGACAACAGCATCAGATTATCTCGTCGGCAAAGGTTTCGCGCGCATCGATGCGGACCAGATCGGCAGGGATCTGACAGCTGACGGTCAGCCTTTGCTGGTAAAAATAAGCGAACTGTTCGGCTGTGTGACTGACGGCGGCGGGGCAGGCAACGGCCTTGTACTTGACAGGAGAGCAATGGCGGAGCTTGTATTCAACGATGCGGAGGTCAAAGAACAGTACGAAAGTCTTATCCACAGCGAGATCATCGCCGAGATTGACAAACAGATCGAAGAGCTCGGCAAAACCAGTGCGAGGGGGATTCTTCTGGATGCCCCGCTGCTCTTCGAAGCGAATATCAACGACAGATGCAATGTTGTAGTTCTCATAGTTGCGGATATGGACACGCGCATCGATAGGGTGAGCATGCGTGATGACGCAGAGGAAGAGGATATCCGCGACAGGATTGACAGCCAGATGAGTGACGAAGAAAAAGAGCGTTATTCCGACTTTGTCGTCGACAATTCCGGTGAACCGGAGGACATGTACAGACAGTTGGATGACATAATTGACTATCTGGGCATATGATGTTTTTTGGTGTTGACAAAGAAATGTTTTGCCACTAAAATGTATGAGTGCCTGCGAAAGGCAGGATTATGATGCGCGGCCTTGGCGGAATTGGCAGACGCGCACGTTTGAGGGGCGTGTGGGAGACCGTGCCGGTTCAAGTCCGGCAGGCCGCACCATGAAGAAGATACACGTACTGGTATGTGTATCTTTTTTTATTGTCTGAATATGTGTTATCATTATGTCGTTATGAACAGATCCCCACGGAACAAAACGATTAATACTGAAGTCGCGGAAGGAAGAGAGTATCTGAAGAGATGTCTGAGACAGGATGACATTCCCGCAGATGCTGCAGAGATCAGGGATTCGCTGATCTGCGCGGATGCATTCAGCGCGTGCAAACTTATACCGGAAGCATGCGCGGAACTTATGATAGTTGATCCGCCATACAACCTGAACAAGGATTTCAACAGCGGCAGTTTTACGAAGATGGAGGAAAGCCGCTATGAGGCGTACACGAGAGATTGGCTCGATGCGACATCCCATATTCTGAAAGAGAACGGAACGATTTACGTGTGCTGCGACTGGGAGAGCAGTTTGATCATAGGCAGAGTGCTCAACGAATACTACACTGTCAGAAACAGGATAACATGGCAGAGAGAAAAAGGGCGCGGCGCCAGATCCAACTGGAAGAACAGCATGGAAGACATATGGTTTGCGACGCGGGGTGATGATTATGTTTTTAACATCGATGATGTCAAACTCCGGCGCAAGGTGATTGCTCCGTACAGGGAAAGCGGAGTTCCCAAGGATTGGAAGGAGACAAGTGACGGTAAATTCAGAGATACACATCCTTCGAATTTCTGGGATGATATCACGGTTCCATTCTGGTCTATGGCGGAGAACACAGCCCATCCTGCGCAGAAACCGGAGAAACTGATAGCCAAACTCGTTTTGGCCAGTTCCAATGAGGGGGATGTTGTCTTCGATCCATTTGCCGGTTCCGGAACAACATGCGTCACTTCAAAGAAACTTAACAGACACTATATTGGAATCGAAATAGATGAACGCTATTGCATATGGGCGCAGCAACGTATACAGATGGCGGAATCCGACCGGACGATCCAGGGATATGAAGACGGTGTTTTCTGGGAGAGAAACACAGGGAAATAAGTGATTCCGTAAACGAATAATGTGTTTGATTCTTGGGCACTAAAATGCTAACATTTCACTGTAGTGCAGAATTGGCATGATATTAAAAGAGGAGCGGGATTGAATGCTGACGAAATACAGCGTCAAAAGACCATATACAATATTTGTCGGGGTAATAATAGCCATAGTATTTGGTGCTGTGGCTCTTTATAGTATGACGCCGGATCTTATGCCGAGCGTCAGTGCTCCTTATTCTGTTGTCATGACTTCCGATCCCGGCGCCAATGCAGAGGAAATCGAGAAGGAAATCACGGACCCGCTGGAACAGCAGCTGGCCACACTGTCTAAACTGGACAACATCACATCCATTTCCTCTGATAATTATTCGGTAGTTACACTTGAGTTTACCGATGATGTCGATATGGATTCCATGTCTGTGGACATCCGCGACAAGATCGATCAGATAGAAGGAACTCTTCCTGAAAATGCAAGCACCCCGGTCGTAATTAAAATGAATCTGAGCATGATGCCCGTTTCAGTCGCCGCGGTTGGAATCAAGGGGAAATCACCTCTTGAGGTCTCACGGTTCGTTAAGGATGAAATCGAGGCAGATCTTGAAGGCATCGAAGGAGTTGCTGCTGTTTCAAAGATCGGCATGGTCGAGGAAGGGATACAGGTCGTTTTATCCCAGGATAAAATCGATCAGATCAATGATGATGTGGAGGCGTCCATAAGATCAGAATTCGCATCCGGAGAAAACAAACTGAAAAACGGCATCAGCAAATCAAAAAAAGGTGAAAATAAGATCAAAAAAGGAAAACAGAAGATCAACGACAAAGTTGATTCAGCATTGTCCAAGTTCGACACGTATATCCGGCAGTCCGAAAAGGGCAAAGAAGAGCTTGAGAACCAGAGGACAAAACTGGAACTGCAGCTGGATACTACAAACCTGGCGATTACAGAGCTGGAAAAACAATTGAAAAATGAGGAGAAAACGCCGACTTTCCCTGATGATCCTGAAGCTGAGGAGCAATTTAAGCAGGAAATACAGAACCAGATTGATGAGCTCGCAAAAACAGTCAAACCGACCGAGCAGGGCATCAAGACAATTAAAAAGAAAATCTCCAAGCTGGACAAGACAATCAATGAGCTGCAGAAAAAACGGGAAGAGGTCTCCTTCAAACTCGGAACCACGTATTCCGATCTGGCGGCCGCTCAGAGTACGATTCAGTCAACTGTAATGCAGCTTCAGAGCGCTCTTTCTGAAATCGAATCACAAAAGGAGGCGGCCATTGACAGTGCTGACATGACCGGCGTGATTACGATGGACAATGTTTCCGCTATTCTAAACGCACAGAACTTCTCAATGCCTGCAGGATATGTAACGGACAATGATGCGAAACTGCTGGTCAGTGTGGGCGATAAGATAAAGGATTTAGATGAACTGAAATCCCTGATTCTCTTTGATTTGGATATTGACGGCGTGAAGCCGATCCGTGTCAAAGATATCGCAACTGTATCCTATGTAGCCGATGATTCCGATAATTACGCAAAAATCAATGGTGAAAACGGAGTTCTGCTCAGCTTTACGAGACAGTCCACTTACGCTACAGCGACCGTTGCCGACAATATTTCCGACGAGTTTGAAAAACTGGAAAAAGAGTACAAAGGACTGAAATTCTACCCTTTGATGGATCAGGGCGAATACATACACACTGTAATCAATTCAGTAGCTAAGGATCTTCTTCTCGGCGCTATATTCGCAATACTGATTCTTCTCTTCTTCCTCAGGGATATCAGACCAACGGCAATCACAGCGATAAGCATACCTGTCAGCGTTGTCTTTGCCATAGCGCTTATGTATTTCACGGGCGTTACGATGAACATGATCTCTCTTTCAGGTCTTGCAATCGGCGTCGGAATGCTGGTAGACAACTCCATTGTTGTAATTGAGAACATATACAGGCTGCGGTCACTGGGTTACAGTGCTGTACAGTCTGCTGTTTCAGGCGCATCCCAGGTAGCAGGCGCGATTACAGCATCGACCCTCACGACGATCTGCGTTTTTGTTCCGATCGTGTTCATAGACGGCCTGACGAAAGAACTGTTCAAGGATCTTGCGCTTACAGTCACATATTCTCTGATGGCAAGTCTTATTATTGCGCTTTCCTTTGTTCCTGCAGTAGCAAAGGGTCTGCTCGTAAAGAAGACGAACAAGACGATTATTTCACAGAACGGAAGAGTTGTAGCCTGGTATAAGAGGGCTGCTGCGTGGGCACTCATGCACAAGAAGAGAATGGTTCTTGCCGCGCTCGCTCTGCTGATAGCGTCATCAGGCGTTTTGCTTACGAGGGGATTCGAGTTTATTCCTTCCATGTCAACGTATCAGATATCGGCTAATGTTACGATGCCTGAGGACAGTACACTGGATGACACGATCAGGGTGAATGATAAAATCAGTGAGGAAGTGAGAAAAATCGATGGGGTTGAATCGGTCGGCGTGATGCTCTCCTCGGAAATGTCCCAGATGTTCGGCATATCATCGGATGACGACAGCGCTTTCACTGAGACGAGCGTATATGTTGTTTTAGACCAGAATAAGGTTGAACAGGGAGAAAAAGTAGCAAAGGTCATCCAGAAAATCTGCAAGGAGAACAACTGTGAAGCGATAACGTCGGCTGATATGGATATGACAGAATATATCGGCGGCGAAGATGTATCCATCAATCTCTTCAGTGAAGATCTGGACAAACTGCGTATGTCCGGAATGGATATCGAAGACAGAATGCGTGAGTTGAAATCTCTTGAGGATGTTTCGGACATCACAGATTCCACCACGGATGAGGTTAAGGTTACAGTCAACAAGAATGATGCGATGAGGAACGGCCTTACGGTCGCTCAGGTATTTCAGCAGATTTCCTCAAAACTCAGTGAAGACAAGTCGGCGACAAAGCTTTCAACAGATGGGGAGACCATCGATGTCAATGTTGAAAACACGAAGAGCGGCAAGGTGACACTGCAGGATCTGACCGATATGAAGCTCATTGTGGATAAAAAAGACGGAACTAAGGACAAGGTTTCACTCACCAATATAGCCGTGATCAGCAAAGACGCGTCTTTGAGCACCATCAATCATGACAATCAGAGAAGAAACCTGAACGCTACGGCAAGGGTAAAGGACGGCTACAATATCACGAAAGTCACAGCAGAACTCAAGAGAATTGTAAACAACGAGAGCCTGGCCAAGCCCGGGGTAGAGGTTGAATTCAGCGGTGAAAATGAAGAAATCATGGATTCCATGAAAAAGATGCTTCTGATGATGTTAGTGGGAATCATCCTGGTGTATCTGATTATGGTAGCTCAGTTCCAGTCGCTTAGATCACCGTTCATCATCATCTTCACACTTCCGCTGGCGTTTACCGGGGGAATGCTCGCGCTTCTCATATCCAATCAGGTGCTTAGCGTTGTTTCCATGATGGGATTTGTTATGCTTGTGGGCATCGTTGTAAATAATGGTATCGTACTTGTCGACTGTATCAACAGGTTCAGATTGGAAGGCATGGATATTGACACAGCGATTATAGAAGCAGGTTCAGTGAGAATGCGTCCGGTACTCATGACTGCTGCGACGACCGTACTGGGTCTTATCCCTCTGGCGCTGGGAATCGGACAGGGATCCGAAATGATGCAGCCGGTCGCCATCACTTGCATTGGCGGACTGATTTATGCGACAGTAACAACATTGTTTGTGATCCCGATTATGTACAGGTGGCTTTCACGTAAGCACATGGTAAAAATCAAGGATGAAGAACTTGAAATAATAAATGTCTGATGGTAAAATAATTCCGTTATGCCGGCTTGATGGAATTGGCAGACGTGCGGGACTCAAAATCCCGTGGTGGCGACACCGTGTGGGTTCGACCCCCACAGCCGGCACCA
>CACYBO010000013.1 GCA_902772685.1 uncultured Eubacteriales bacterium
AAGTCCATGCAGATGCCTTTGCAGTTCTTCTTGAATTCATCCCAATTGCCGTTTCGGCAGTTTTCCATGGCGATCTCGTTCCACTTCTCGTAGAGCGCGTTGGCGCTGCCCTTTTCGACTTCGTATGGTCGTGTCGCATAGAGTACTCTCATAAACAGATCTCCGTAGACGACCGCCATCATGCCCTTCTTGATCAGTTTCCAGTCCAGAAGGTTGAATCCCGGGTTCTTCTCCAATCCGGCCATGTTGACCGAGATGATCGGAATCTGCGGCATATCAAGGTCCTTCAGAGCTTTGCGCAGAAGCGATACATAGTTCGACGCTCTGCACTGACCGCCTGTCTGCGACATGAAAATTGCTGTGTGATCCAGATCGTATTCGCCGGATTTCAGCGCCGCGATGGTCTGCCCGACCGTAACGATGGTCGGATAGCAGGCGTCGTTGTTAACGTACTTCAACCCTTCATCAACAGCATGTACGCTGACCGGCGGCAGCTGTTTCGCGTTGTATCCGCAGGATTTCATCATCGCTTCTACCAGATTCCAGTGGATTGGTGACATCTGCGGCATCATGATGGTGTAATTACTATCACGCATCTCTTTCGTGAAGAACGGACGCTCATAAGCCCTGTTGTCCGGTTTCGCCTTGACCTCGTTCTTCTCACGTTCCGACATGGCGGCGCGCAGAGAACGGATACGGATCTTAGCGGCGCCCAGGTTCGATCCTTCGTCGATTTTCAGTACTGTGTAGAGTTTATTGTTCTTATGGCAGATCTCCTGCACCTGATCCGTCGTAACAGCGTCCAGACCGCACCCGAAGGAGTTCAGCTGAATCAGTTCGATATCGTTTCTGGTGCCCGCGAAGATTGCCGCCCGATACATTCTCGAGTGATACATCCACTGGTCGAGAACGCGGATCGGTCTCTCCAGCTTCGCTTTGTGGGCGATGGAATCCTCTGTCAGAACGATCATGCCGAATGAATTGATCATCTTGTCCAGGCCATGGTTGATCTCCGGATCTACATGATATGGGCGCCCTGCCAGGATGATACTCTTGACGCCGTGTTCTTCTGCGTACGCAAGTGCGTTCTCGCCGGCGTTTTTCATATCCTTGTGGAATTTCTCATCTTCCCTGCGCGCCTCTCTGACCGCGTGGCGCACTTCCTGCTTCGTGATGCCTTTTCCCTTCAGGATGTCTGCAAGTTCGTCAATCAGGTATTTGTCATTGTCATAAGGAAGGAACGGGTGCATGAATTCAATGCCGTTCTCCTCGATGACTTCGTCCATATTGTTGGCGATGACCTCAGGATATGTTGCCACGATCGGACAGTTGTAATGGTTCGGCTGTTTCGGGTCTTCAATCCGCTCATAGTTGATGCTCGGGTAGAAGATGAACTTGAGTCCGTGTTCCGCCAGCCATTTGATGTGCCCATGGACGATCTTCGCCGGATAACATGCCGTATCATAAGAAATCGTGTCCATACCCATCTCATAGATGGATTTGCGCGACTGCGGAGATAGAACAACTCTATATCCGAGCTTCGTCCAGAAAGTGAACCAGAACGGGTAGTTCTCGTACATATTCAGGACGCGCGGGATACCAACCTCGCCCCTTGGAGCATCTTCTGCATTGAGCGGTTCATACTGGAACAGCCGCTTGAATTTATAATCATAGAGATTCGGCAGTTCGCTGTGTGTTGCTTCTGTCTTGCCTTCTCCCTTCTCGCACCGGTTCCCGGTGATCAGCCTGCTTCCGTCAGCGAACTTGTTGATAGTCAGCAGGCAGTTGTTCTCACATCTTTTGCATCTCGTTGTAGAAGTCTCTACATCAAAATTGTCCAATTCATCTCTCTTCAGGAGCGTGGACTCGCCGCCTTTGTAGTTGCTGCGTGCAATAAGTGCCGCGCCGAATGCTCCCATCAGCCCGGAAATATCCGGACGCACAACATCCTTGTTCAGGATCTTCTCGATGGACCGGAGCACAGCTTCATTCAGGAACGTGCCGCCCTGCACGACGACCTTCTCCCCTGCGTCCTCAGGATTTCTGAGTTTTATAACTTTGTAGAGAGCATTCTTGATGACCGAATAAGACAGTCCTGCGGAGATGTCCCCGATCGTTGCGCCCTCTTTCTGGGCCTGCTTGACCTTGGAGTTCATGAATACGGTACAGCGAGTTCCCAGATCAACAGGGCCTTCAGCAAACAGTGCTTCCTGTGCAAAATCAGGAACACTCATCTGAACAGACTTAGCGTAGGTCTCAATAAAGGAACCGCAGCCGGAAGAGCACGCCTCGTTGAGCATGATATCGTAGATGGCGTTGTCCTGGATCTTCATGCACTTCATATCCTGCCCGCCAATGTCCAGAATG
>CACYBO010000014.1 GCA_902772685.1 uncultured Eubacteriales bacterium
AATCTTCCACGCAAATGTGAATTTTCGGCCGTCTCTTTTTATGCTCAGGCCTGTTGGCTTTTTCGTCTTTGGAGTCTTTGCCATTTTATATTGCCCTCGCTTCCATCTTTGCCCTTCTCATGAGGCCCTTCATATACTCCTCCGGATCTTTTGCGCCGTTGACTGTGATATAGAAATTCTGTACCACCGCCTGGCCCTTATCCTTGACTGCTTCACTGATATCATTCATCAGATTCCTGTGGCCGTACATGATCTCGTTATTGTGCTCGCCCGCCACTCTTGTCTCAAATGCCGTCGGCTTAGTGAACAGGTACGGCGTGTCTTCCGCTTTTCTGTACCAGCTTACATTCCAACTCGGGAGAGATCCTTTCCCGGCCACTCCAAACGGAAATTTTCCGCCTGAAACAGAAAAATGCGGGAGTTTGAGCCCGCTAAACAGTCTTCCTCCGCCGAGCGGGAAAAACCCTTTTATCTTGTTAATGATTCCCGATACTGTGTTTTTCGCGCTCTCGATCGGGCCCGTGATGGCACTCTTCACGCTGTTCCAAATGCCGCGCACCTTCGAAGCCAACCCGGAGAACGACAGAATCGACCTGACCGTGTTGGCATAGCCTCTGATCTTCCCGCCTATTGTGCTGATCGGCGACAGTATTCCTGACACGATCTTATGTGCTGCCGACTTGACTGCTGACAGCGCTGCTCCTCCGAGGCCTTTTGCAAAGTTAAATACGAGATTCTTCCCCGCTTTCAGTATCGTCGGGATATTTTTCAGTATCCCGGAAATGATCGTCAGCCCCAGCTTTGCGACTGCTGCTACAATCTTCGGCAGATTCTTTATAAGCGTCGCGGCCAGCTGCCCGATCAGTTTCCCGCCTTCAGCCGCGATCTTTGGCAGGTTCTGCTTCAGGAAGTCCGGGATCTTCGATGCGATATTCGTGACCGCGTCGATGTATGTCGGAAGGTTGCTCGTGATTCCCTGCACGAGTCCGACAATCATCTCTCTGCCCTTTGCCATGATATTTGGCAGATTCTGAGATATTGTGTCCATTCCCTGCTGCACCAGTTCAGGGATCCTCTTGGCAAGCTGAGGTCCTGCCGTCTGGATTCCTGCTACGAGTCCCGTCACCAGCTTTGATCCCGATGCTATAAATTTCGGGAGTCCCGTCTGTATCAGCGCCGAGATTGCCTGCGGAAGAGATGCGAACACTCTTCCGACAGCCGGCAGCAGGTTATCAAAAAGAAAAGTCCCAGCAGATTCTGCGAGGCCCACCATCGCGGGACCGACATTTCGTCCGAGCGCTAGATCGCCCAGGAAATTCTCCGCCGCCGCTTTCATCGAAGCGAAGGATCCGGACAGAGTGCTTGCTGCTTCCTTTGCTGTCGTTCCTGTGATGTCCAGATCGCCTTGGATCACATGGATCGCCTCATACACATCGCTGAGATTGTTGATATCATATTTCTGGCCGGAGATCTTCTCCGCGTCCGCGAGAAGCCTCTCCATCTCCGTCTTTGTCCCACCATAGCCCAGCTTCAGGTTGTCAAGCATGGTGTAGTTTTGTTTTGCAAAACCCTGATAGGCATTCTGGATGTCCTGAATATTCGTGCCCATCTTATTCGCATTATCGGACATGTCGATAATCGCCTGATCGGCAGCCTTCGCCGCTTTCTGCGTGTCTCCGCCCGTAGACTGCAGCAGTGACGCCGAGAACGACGTCGCCTGCTCCATATATTGATTTGCGGATATGCCTGCTGTTTTGAATGCATTATCCGCATTCTTAATCATTTCGTCGGCGCTGTCCTTAAACAGGGTTTCGATGCCTCCAATCGCCTGCTCCAGGTTTGCTCCTGTTTTTATCGACTTAGCAAGTCCGGCACCCAGGGCCGCACCTATGCCGGCAGCTGCCAGTGCTCCCTTGATTTTTCCGGATATCCTTCCGCCGGCCATAACGCCGGCAGCGTCCGCTTCACCGCCTAGCCCTCTCCGGATACTTCCGGGGACTCCGTCCATCGACGGCACTATCTGCAGATACGCAGTACCTATATCTGGCATCACTGCCTCCTTTCTATCAATTCCTTCCTCGCCCGCTCGTAATCCTCCGGCGTATCAAAGGATCTGATCTCCTTCGTCACCGTTGGTGCTTCCGGGAGTTCCCCGTACATTGCCTTCAGCATTGACGGCGGTTCTCCGTCTCCTATCCATCCGAGCTGAGCCAGCGCATCGTATATCATCGCCATGAGTGACCTGTCGCTATCGCCCAGTGCGTCGCCTCTTAACTTCATCTTGATCCTGCTGTTTTCCCGTAAACCAGCAGAATAGGTCGCCGCCAGTTTGACTGGGAGCGACCTATAATCATAGATGTTATATGTTTCGGCGAAATCGCATATCAGGGCGTTTTCGTCAACTGCGATCATGCGGGCGAGGATTCTGAGTTTTTTGCGTCTTCTCCTGCAAGGATGAAGATTTCTTCCACTTCCTTGTCGATGGCATCCGGAGGGACTTGCCCTTCCTTCGTTCTGACGTGGTCATAGAGTTTTTTCTTCTGCTCTTTTCCGAGCATTCTCTCCAACATCTTCGGATATTTCAGCGG
Source organism: uncultured Eubacteriales bacterium (assembly GCA_902772685.1). Taxonomy (GTDB): domain Bacteria; phylum Bacillota; class Clostridia; order Peptostreptococcales; family Anaerovoracaceae; genus Lentihominibacter. The sequence goes on from CACYBO010000014.1 coordinate 2,589, forward strand.
GTTTTCTTCCGCGTCTGCCATGAGCTCAATGAACTCCATGTCATTCAGGTCCTGCTCGTCGATTTCGAACTTAAACCCGGATGATGTTGTCCCACTTCGCATGATTCAACCTCCTTATTCTGCTTCGATAAACTCTCTGTGAGTGTCGTTCTCATATCCTGTGTGCGGATATGCGGATATTGTGAGATCATATCCGATGATCTCGTCGTCCTTATACGTCACATCGCCGACGTTTGTGACCATTCCTTCTGGAATGATGATCCTCTTCAGATATCCCTCGTTGAGGATCTGGTCAATGACCCAGACCGCTTTGTCGAGCTCTTTTGCGTTCTCACGGATAGTGATCATTCCGGACGCTTCGGTCACATTGTCATTGCCGTGGGCGGCCTTCAGGACCTCCACGTTGCGCTGTTCGATGAACTTGCCCTGGAATGTATCTGTCTTTGACGTCTGCGCGTCTCTGACCTTGTCTCCGCCCCAGGCTTTGATCTCTGTGCTCTCTCTAGACTTCGAATTCGTCATGCCTTCGTCACTGACGTAGCCCATGTTGATATAGTCATTCGGGAGGGCTGTTTTTGCATCTGTCGGGAGTGTAGTTCCGAGCGGCGCTCTGAATACTGCTCCGCCGATTTTAGGCTTTCCCACAGATGTCAGCTGTGCATTTGCTGGCATTGCTTAGTCTCCTTTCTTAGTAGTGTGTCACATCATATACCGCCTGATACCGGTATATTCTTTTGTTCCTGTCTGTGAAGTTGTAGTCGGAGTTGAGCTGCGATCTGCAGATCTCGTTCAGTGAGATCAGGTTGTCCATGGCCTGCTTCACCTCTTCATTCAGACTGGCTGCGTCTGCCATGCGTTTTGCATGAGACTGCAACGCCAGCGTGCATGATCTGATGTGATCCCTGCTCCGGCTCCCAGTTTTCTCCAGCAGAACGTATTTATCCGGAAGGGTTTCCCCTTCCGGAATTTCCATCCAAACCGGGACTGTGAGTGTCCCTTTCAGATAATCAAGTACAATCTTTTCGATCATCATCTCACCGCCTTAATAGATTGATTTCAGGAGCGTGTTGTTCTCTGAGTTGTCTCTGTATGCTTCCGGCGTGTCTGGTCTGACTGCAGCTCCGGATCTGCTCGGGTAGTTTCGGTCTTCCACGACGTATCCTTCTCCGGCTCTCGCCTGGATCCTTGACGCCTGCTCTCTGCAGGCCTGTTTGACTCCGTCGCTCTTTCTGACCTCATCAAACCCCGACCATTTCCACTTGAACCTTGTTCTACTCATACCGTTCCACCTTCACTTTTTTATTCCAGTCGAGCGGGATCAGGTCCTCGATCCCTTCTTCCGGAACATTCACCGTTCTGAATGTTTTCCCGAAGAATTCGACCTTCCTGTTCCTCCACTCGTGCGTGTCTCCCTTCGGAATGGCCAGCTGATAGACCTCTCTCTTCCCCTGAAGATCCTGGTCATTTATCATGGCCTCCGACGTCACCGGCGCCACCAGAACATTGTTGACCTCGACCGGAGTCTCTTCAAATATAGGATGGCCGAAGGCATCCTCCCCTGTCTTAGTCTTTTCATACAGTTTGATCGTTATTCCCTTGATCATACCCATAAAGATCCATCACTCCATATCTCTGTCTTCTCAGGCCGAGTCTCGCCAGCTCTGACTTCTTAATAAACAGACCGCCTCCCGGTGACAGATATGTCCCTGTCACAGAATAGCCGAGAGCCGACTCCGTCACCTGCGTCATCGGCTCACTGTTCGTTGAAGTCATTAGCGTCCTCGCGACCACATCCACCGTCACAGATTTCGCTACGATCTGCAGATCTTCGTCTGCTTCGAGCATCGCGTCGAGGTCCTTCCCGACCTTCTTCGCTTCAGATCTCAGGCTTGCAGAGACGACCTTCAGCAGATATCCCGCTTTGTTCATCTCTTCCGTAGTCATTTCACGCCACAGCTGACGGACGTCGTCTATGGTCGCATAGGTTTTCATTCTTCATCTCCGCCTTCTTCAGCCTCTTCAGCTGCGGCTTCAGCTGTCTGCTGCGCCTCTGCAGCTGCAATCGCTTTTACGATCTCGTCTTTCTTGGATTCCGGATCTACTTCGATCCCTTTCTCCTTGGCGTATTCAATCAGCTGTTCCTTTGTTCTCTTGTTGAGCGGAATCACCTTCATCTCTCCCGCCGGTTCCCAGTTTCCTGTCAGTTCGACTTTCGTCTCAATGACAGTCCCTGTCTTCTTGTTTCTGAACTCCATTTCGTCCTCCTTACTATGCAGTCACGATACCTCTTGCGAAGCTGTCAGCATCGAGGATTCCCCATCCGATGAATGCTTCGGATCTCAGGCAGATCTCGTTGTATGCCTTCAGGTCACGTCCGGTCTGGTCAGGATCGCCGTATTCAATGATCTCCAGAGGTACATTCTTTGCGTAGCCCCATCTGAACGCATTCTGGAAGTCGCCCAGGATGATGTGGTCTGTCGTTGTTCCGGCAGCAGCTTTCATGGATACGGTCGGATTGACGTCGGATCTCATGCCGTAGAAGTTGTCCGGGTTCTGTCCGAATCTGAATTCCGGATACTGAACTACGCCGTTGACCTTGATCGCTGCGAGAGCAGCTCCTGCAGTCGGTGAGAGCGCGATGCCGTTGACCACTCCGCCGTCTGCTACGACTGCCTGGATCAGGGCGTCGATAACATCGTCAGCGCTAGCTGCTACGAATGTCGCGGTGTTTCCTGTTACCGCTGCGTCAAAATGGTTGTTGCCAACCTGTGTCGCTGCAGTCATAGTGTACGGGTTCAGGCCGTGGAACGCAGCGATGTCGAGGCCTTCTGCGATCTTCTTGGAGAATCCGTCTGCGAAGTTCTGCAGGACCGGAATTCTCGCCTCTTCGGACATGGTCATGAACTCGTTTGATACTCTTGTCTGATAGAGGAACTTCAGCGGTCTGATAACAACAGGTTCGACGTTTGCTTCGCCCTTGTCCTTCTTGCCGCTTTCGCCGACGATCTGAGCTTTGCCGTCCATGGTGAATACCATTTCGGTCGCTCCGCTGAATGGAATTGGCTTCTGTGCAGACAGCTTTGCGATGCTGGATCTGCCGTTTACCTTCGCGAACATATCAGATACGATCTGAGTCGGGAAGTTTGTGTTTGCTTTTACGATATAGTTTGGCATTTCTTTTCTCCTTTACTCTGTGCTTAATTCTTTCGAAAAACTGCTCCATGCCGCCTTTGTCGGGTCCGAACTCGGTGCCGGTTCCGGATCCCCCAGAGGAGGCGCGGGCTTACCGCTTCCAATGAGAGCCTTCAGCGCTTCTGCGCTCTTCTTCATGGCCTCCTCATCGCTTCCCTGGATATAATCAATGGCCTCATAACTCAGGCCTGTCTCGCGGGCGATTCTCGTTTTTGCCGAGGCGGTCTCGTAGCCCTTGATCTTTGCATCCCTGTCTGCGATGTCCTTCTCCTGTTTTTTGATTGATTCGTTGAGCTTGTCGATCTCCTTCTTGTGTTCAGCATTGATCTTTTCCAGACCTTCCGGCGAAGTGTATTTCTCATACTTTGCCGCCTCCCTCTGAAGTCGTTCCTTGATTCGCTCGTCGAACTCCTCCTGCGTATTGATTG
>CACYBO010000015.1 GCA_902772685.1 uncultured Eubacteriales bacterium
AAACTAGCATTCCAAAATAAGCCGATTACATTCAAAAGAACAGAGCCAGAAGATAGAGAAATCTCAGATTTTATTTACCAGCTTTGACTTTTGACAGATTGTCATGAACATCAAGAAGAACCGCCGTTTGATGCGGAAATACGGATTTTCTGCCCAATTCGTCAGGCAAAACCCTACCGTCGGATGGCGAAGGCGATGAAGACGAGCCATGAAGCGATAAACGAGAGCCATCGTCAATTCCAAAATTATGCGCTGCGCAAAGCTCGGCTGACAGACATTACCTACCCCTTTTACCGTGGCGAGGTCTGTTATCTTTCTGCGATTCTGGACGTCTATACGCATGAAGCACTGGCTTATCAGCTCAGTGAAAATCTCAGAGTCGACTTCGTCATCAATATGGTCGATGACATGGACAGTTGTTTTCAAGCTTGGAAGAGATCAGGGGAACGAATTAGATCCTGAGAGATTATTATCATTTCCTGGAGGGGCTGCTGCCGGAGGCCGCAGTTGTGCGCACAGAAAACGATGAGTTGTATTTTACGGATCAAAAGTATGAGTATGGCGCGATCCCCTCACATGTCAATGAAATAGAAAACTCGCGGATCGCGGAGCGTATACGCCGAGCCATTGAACCAAAAAGATCTTCAAAGGAAATCCAGTCATGAAAAAAGTAATCGTCTACGGCGCGGGCAGACACATTCGGAAACTGACAGAACTCTTTACGGGGCTGATTGAGGCAGTCGAAGTCTTTGCTGATGCAGATAACGCCAAGGTATCATATCTGGATAAAACAGTTATACGCCCAGGTGAGCTGAATAATCCGAAATATGCAGGTTTGCCGATTGTTGTTGCATTGAAAAATGACAGAGTGCAGATACAAAAGCAGTTGACGCGAGAAACGGATGTTATGCCAGCACGATTCCTGCAGCTGGAAGACTGGGTCGCGGATGAACTGCAATCTCCCGGTGTAACACTTGCTCCAAGAAGCGCCCGTCTGGATATCTGTACTGTGTGTCAACTCGACTGCGCCGGATGCTATATGCGGAGAGACAGCCGACAGACAATCGGAAGCGGCATGGTGCGCTTTGAACAGTTTAGACAGTTTGTTGATGAGAATCCATTCCTGAAAAGCATTGAGATCTCAAACAGCGGTGAGCCATTCCTGAACCCGGATTTGGTCCAGATGATTCGCTATGCCCGTGAAAAGGACATGGATATTACGATGCTGAACGGAACCAATTTCAATGATGTCTCTGAAACAACACTAGAAGCACTGGTAAAGTATCAGGTCAAGGGTATTACCGTTTCGCTTGACGGTGTCAGCCAGGAAGTCTACAGCAGATATCGTCGGAAGGGAAATATAGACCGGGTTATCAGCAATATCAAAAAGGTGAATCGGCTGAAAGAGAAGTATCATTCTCCGTATCCTGAATTGATCTGGCAATACATTCTTATGAATGAGAATGAAGAAGAGGCAGAAAGAGCGAAAACCCTTGCAGAAGGTCTTGGAATGAAAATGATGTATAAGTTGGATCGCCGAGGCGGGCTTCATCCGAAAGATCCGGAGCGACTGTTTAAGATAACCGGGCTTCAGGGAGTCTTTTCGACGGACTATGATCGTTGCCAGCAGGATTACAACAGCACATTCTGTGCGCAGCTTATTTTTTCTCCACAGATCAACTGGGATGGGCGTTTGCTGGGATGCTGTACGGTGTTTCAGACGGACTGGGGCTGTAATGTGTTTCAAGAAGGATTCCTGCCATGCATCAATCGACAGCAATATCGAGAAACCATTACTTCCCTGCTGCGCGGCTCACAGTGTAATACACAGAGTCCGTGCGCGGCATGCAGCGTCCAAAAAGGAAATGCAGGAGCCCGTCACATCCTGCTGTAAAGAATATATTGTGTCCTCGTCCATAGCGTCAGGGACAAGAACAAACATGATGAGTTACAGCAAGATACGACTAGTGTATCGACACATTGATATTTAGAAATATAATGGTTTTGTTATCATCCGGTTGTAGTTATAGCCATCACAAAAGTTGTGATGATAGAATGCCTCGACATAGAAAATATACCGTGCATTTATCCGACGAAGATGTTCAGCGATTAAAGAAACTAATCCGAATGCAGAGATTGAATTGAATGTTATGACTCACCAATGCCTTTCATGCTGTATTGAAACGATTGAAGAACTTCGGATGTAACTGAATGCCTGGGAATGTCATCGCAACGACAAGTGTTCAAAAATTAAGTGGCACTTTAAAAGTGCGGATGTAAGAACCAAGCTAATTTTCTTATACCCGACATATCCACAGTGCAATTGATTATATTTCTAAATAACATTGTGTCAATACACTGGGTCGCTGTTGACAGATGTTAGTTCAAGGGACATGAATGCAGTTTGACGTCAATGCTGTATGCAAGAACAGGAGGAGCATATGGTGCCTGAAGTATCCGTCATTATTCCGGTATATGGGGTTGAAGACTATCTTGCCGACTGCCTGAACAGCGTTCTTGGGCAGAGTTTGAAGAATCTTGAAGTGATCTGTGTGGACGATGCTTCCCCAGACCGCTGCCCAGAGATCCTGGATGATTTTGCGATGCGGGATGCAAGACTCAAAGTCATCCATCTGAAAGAAAACCGGCGACAGGGGTATGCCAGAAATCTTGGCCTGGAACAGGCCAGAGGGAAATACAGTTATTTTCTGGACTCGGATGACATGATCCATACAGAGACCTTACAGGAGCTGTATGAAACTGCAGAGCAGGATCGGTTGGACGGTATCTTTTTTGACTCAGAAGTTCTCTTTGAGGAAGAGCGATTCAGCGGAATTGACTATGAACCCAGGAGAAGAAAAGCCTATGCAGAGCGGATCTACGGCGGACAGGAGTTGTTTGAACGGTTTTATGAGGCAGACGACTGGAACGTCTATATCTGGAGACAGTTCTGGAGAACGGATTTCCTGAAAAAGAACAGGATCGGCTTTCCGGAATCCACGGAGCATGAAGATGAGAGTTTCTCCGTTGAGGCAGCTGTGCTTGCAGAGAGAGTAAGGTATCTTCCGAAAGCATATGCGATCCACCGGTATCGAGCGGACTCCGTGATGACACGGGCAAAATCACCTCGGGATTTTCACGGCTATTTCAAAGTGTTCCGGGAACTGGTACTGTTCAAAAAAAATAACCATATCAAAAGTCAGGCGTATGACAACAACCTTGCCAGACTTTATGAATTGGTCGAACTCTATCATCCGTTGTTTATTCAGGAAGACAAAGCGGGGGAGTGGTTTCCGGAGAAGAGCCTGAGGGAAGAATACGAGCTGTTTTCTTCGGAACAGGAAGCGAGAAGCATTCTCGGACAGAGAATCAGAAATGCATGGGAGCCGCTGACGATATATAACCATGTGTTCCTCTACGGCGCCGGACGCATTGCTAAAAGAGTGATTCAGCAAATCCGAATGACAGCTTTGAATATTGACGGCATTCTTGTCACATCCGGAGAGGGGAATCCCGTCAGAATGGAAAACTATCCCGTCATTCCGCTGTCGGAATGGAAGGCACAGCAAAACACAGCGGTTGTCATGTCTGTGGCAGAGTCCGTCCACAAAGAAGTGGCAGAACTGCTGGGGGAAAAAGAATGCGATATTTATGCGTATTATCATGGGCGTGTTTACCCATTTCGGAATGAAAAATGACAGAGCTGGAATATGTTCTGAGCCGTTTTGAAGCGAGCTTCTCGGAGTTCCGAGACAAGAAAATTGTCCTGCTTGGGAGCCGGGAATATGCGCGTGCTATTCTGGGGCGATTTCGAACACAATTCCGGTTCATCGGGATTGCAAGTCTGGAACCGATCTGGGGAGATAACATCTGCGGTATTTCTGTTTTACGGGGAGACGCACTTTGGGCATCCGGTGCAGAGATGATCATTCTGACACAGAGGGTACGCTATGAAGAGGAAGCGTACCGTCTGCTGTTTTCTGACTGCCTCAAACATCATATCCTTTTATATAACATGTATGGCTTGAATGAGACAGAAGTACACAGGGCCTCCTCTGAGTATTATATCGCCGACAGAGTCAGTGCACAGGTTCTGGAGACAGCGTTGAGGCCGTATGATGTGGTCGTTTTTGAACTGGTTGACGTGCTGACGAAGCAAGAGGGCGCCTCATTGCGCATCCGGCCGGTGTTCTCAGAGCTGATCGGCCGTCTGAGAAAAAGAAAAACCGTTATCGGGTTCAGTATGAGAAAATCGTTCTCGGAAACGATACAGAGAGAACTCATATTGGATGCTTTCCGGTCGGATTCAACGAGAAGGATTCCCTGCCTGCCGGATGAAGATATTCAAGATGCGCCATTTTTCCTGATACGCCGCACAGGCGAGGATCTCAGTTTTCGAAGACTGAGAGAACAATTTCAGACGCGTTGGATCGCGTATCTGGGCAGCGGATTTGTCAATGAGTTTATGCTCCCGCAATACTACGGAATCCAAGTGATAAGGGTCCTGGAACAGTATGACTGCCTTGCCCCGACTGTGAGGCGTCAGGAAACGGCGATGATCGGCGATCCGGATACAGAAGAAATCCTGCGGCGTATCGAGTGTGCAGATGTAATATCGTTTGATATCTTCGATACACTGATCGGACGAAAAGTTCTGGTCCCGGAGGATATTTTTTCCTTTGTCGAAATGGAGTGTCACATTCCCGGTTTTGCAGCAGCCAGAGCAGAAGCCCAAAACAACAGACAAAACTGGTCCCTCCAGGAAATCTA
>CACYBO010000016.1 GCA_902772685.1 uncultured Eubacteriales bacterium
GAGTTCACTACGGCGATCACCGGCAGCCACGCAGGGAAATTCCTGAAGATGCTCAAAGGGTTGGGTTTACTGGAAGCCGTCATCGGACCGGACGGAACATCCCCGCTTCCGCGCGAAAAGAAAGACTACGAAAAACTCACAGAAAATATAGATAAGACCAAGCAGATTCCGATCAGAAGACTCGGTCTGTTCTATCTGGTGTTTGATAAAAACTACAGCAAGGCGCTGCATTTCCTGCCGCAGGATGAGGAAAGTCTGGACTATCTGGAAGACGCGAAGCGCCTCTGTCCGAAACTGCATTTCTGCAGAAATGATGAACAGCTCAAAGATTTCATCAGCAAGCTCGGATGGAAGAAATACAATTATTATGACAAGCTGCTGAAAGCACAGAATATTGTCTTTGAACTGGACAACCAGCAGCAGGTCGCCCGTGATGCGATCATCAAGCTGATTCTCCACCAGCATCAGCCGATCTTCAAGGAGGATATGGTCATTGATGCGGACGATATTATAGAAGCAGGAATCACGGACGATCCGGAGAGAGCGGAGTATCTGCTGGATTTGCTGCTGACGCCTGTGCACAAGGATATGAGTAACAACGAGCGGGACAAACTGCTCAAATACGCGCGTGCGTTCAACAAGAGCCGTCTGCGCAGAACGTTCAGAGATGTTTCATGGCTGAGATAAAAGAATACGAAGGCGTCATCGCCGAGATGATTTTTCATAACAGAGAAAACGGCTACACAGTAGCCGTTTTTGAGCTGGAGGATGATTATTTCACCATCGTCGGAAGCATCCCGGGAGCTGCATCAGGAAAGAGTTACCGCATCCAGGGCGAATTTATTCAGGATCCGAGATATGGGGAACAGTTCAAGGTGAGTGCCTTTGAGGAAACCATGCCGTCGACAAAGGAGGGAATCAAGGATTTCCTGTCTTCGGGAACAATAAAGGGCGTCGGGAAGAAGACTGCTGCGGCGATTGTCGCCCGGTTTGGTGAAGAAACATTTGAAGTCATCGAAAATCACCCAGAGAGACTCATGGAAGTGTCCGGAATCGGCGAGAAGGTGGCCGAAAGGATATCGGAAGCTTTCGCCCTGCACAGGGAGTTTGCCAGAGTGAGCATGACGCTCCAGCAGTACGGAATCACGGCGGCACAGACGCTGAAGTTATATGAAGTCTACGGCTCAGAAACAGTCGAAACGGTTTTGGAGAATCCATACCGCCTGACGGATGAAGTCTTCGGAATCGGATTCAAAAAAGCCGATGCAATCGCCGCAAAGATCGGTATCGCCCCGGACGATGCATTCCGTATCAGAAGCGGCATCCGGTTCACGCTCAGCTGGTTCGCGGGTGAAGGAAACACTTATCTTCCGGAGGAGATTCTCTGCGAGAAAGCAGGTGTGCTCCTTGATCAGCCGCGAGACCTCATCGCCAGTCATATTGAACAGATGGTGTTCTTTGGCGATGTGCACATGGATCTGATAGAAGGACAGAGGGTTGTGTATCTGGCCGCGTTCTATATGGCGGAACAGAATGTAGCGGGGCGGATCAGGAACCTTGTGAATGCAGATCTGAAACCGATTTACGGAAGTCCCGAAACACTCATCGAGAGAACAGAACAATCCACAGGGATCACCCTCAGCGAGCAGCAGAAACGCGCCGTTATGAATTGTCTGGGGGAAGGTGTTTCTGTAATAACAGGCGGTCCCGGAACAGGTAAGACAACCATCATAAATGCAATCATCAACATCCTGCAGGACAGCGGACTGAAGACTGCGATCGCGGCCCCTACGGGCAGAGCGGCCAAACGCATTACAGAGACAAGCGGACATCCCGCGTCGACGATACACAGACTGCTGGAGTACTCCTTCTACGAAAGCGGGAGAGGAGAGTTTGGAAGAAACGCAGATAATCCGCTCGAATACGATGCTGTCGTAGTCGATGAAGCATCCATGATTGATCTCATGCTGATGAACGGTCTCGTGAACGCGATTCTGCCCGGAAGCAGATTCATCATCGTCGGTGATGACGACCAGCTTCCATCGGTAGGCGCAGGCAATGTCCTGCGGGACATCATCGCGAGCGAATATGTTCACTGCACGAAACTGAAAGAGATTTTCCGTCAGGCAGGCGAGAGCATGATTGTAGTCAACGCGCATAGGATCAACAACGGAGAGTATCCTGACTGCAATGCCAAAGACAAGGATTTCTTTCTTCTCCGCAGAAAGAGTGAGAAGGAAATGCTGGAGACGATCAAGGAACTCTGTCTCACCAGACTTCCCGACTACTATGCGGATCTGGTTCCGGAAGGGCTGAAGCCAGTCAGGGATATACAGGTACTCACGCCGGTCAGAAAGGGAACCCTCGGGTGTCTTAATCTGAACAGGGAACTGCAGCAGATTCTGAATCCGCAGACAGAAGATGATTTTGGAGAATCCGAAAAGGCAGAAAAAACCTATGGAGACAAACTCTTCCGTGAAGGGGATAAAGTCATGCAGATCCGCAATAACTATGAACTGAAGTGGAAAAACCGCGAGGACTTTACGGAAGGGGAAGGCATCTTCAACGGTGATGTGGGTTTCATTCAGACCATAGATCATGAGTTCAATGAGATCACAGTTGTATTTGATGAAGTCCGGTACGTCACCTACACCTTCAGTCAGATGGATGAACTGGAGCTGGCGTACGCCGTCACAGTCCACAAGAGTCAGGGCAGTGAGTTCCCGATTGTGGTCATGCCGATGAGCTGGTTTCCGCCGGTGCTTGCGAC
>CACYBO010000017.1 GCA_902772685.1 uncultured Eubacteriales bacterium
CCGGAATGATTGAGCGGCTGCCGCAGCCAGTGCTTCATGGTCCTTGAGCCCATGGCAGTATGCGTTTTGTCCAGAACGCCGAGAAGCGATCCCTGGAGTTTCTTTTCGAACAGTGTTTCCGTCAGCTCCAGATTCTTTATCGTGGCTTTATCCAGGGACATGTGATCCCCTACTGAATAAACGGAGATCGTTCTGATATGTGAAAGATCGCTCTTCTGGGTATCGTAGAGATACAGAAGCAGTGCTCCCAGAGCTGTTTCAGCCTCGGTGTCCTCTTCCACGCCAATGCCTCTGGAGGAAGAAACGCCAAACTGACGCCTGATGGTGTCCCGCATGGCATCTTTGCGGCTGAAGCGGCTGTCGATCAGATTGATGTAGGAGTCGATGGATGTGCCGATATCGTCTGCATCCAGCACCTCGGCTGTGTGTTCATCGAGTATGATTTCGCTAGTGTTGATCTTGACGAGTTCGTTGATGAGCGTCTGCCTACCCCCGGAACCGGAAAAAGATGTGAGGCAGAGCTCTCCTGTAGATACATCGCAGTACGCCAGACCGATATTTCCGGAGTCCGCGTATACGGAAGCGATGTAATTGTTCTCTTTTTCATTGAGTATGCTGCTGTTCATAGCAGTGCCGGGGGTCACGATCTGAATGACCTCCCGCTTTACTATTCCCTTGGCAGCCGCAGGATCTTCGACCTGCTCGCAGATAGCGACCTTATAGCCTTTGCCTATCAGGCGGGCTATATAAGTATCCGCGGCATGGAAAGGGACTCCGCACATGGGAGCCCTTTCTTCCAAACCGCATTGTTTACCTGTCAGTGTGAGTTCAAGTTCTCGGGAAGCTGTGATGGCATCATCAAAGAACATCTCGTAGAAATCGCCAAGCCGAAAGAAGAGGATCTCATCCTTATGTTCTTCCTTGATATCAAGATATTGCTGCATCATTGGCGAAAGCTTTGATTTTGCCACATTTACCACCTTTTACTTGCCGAGTTTCTTATTGTATGCTTCGATACCGAGTTTAATCAGTTCTGCACCTCTTCTCATCTTCTCAGGGGCCAGAACGTATGCAATACGCATTTCATCCTTGCCGAGTCCCGGAGTAGCGTAGAATCCGCCTGCCGGTGTGAACATAACTGTTTCACCCTTGTCGTCAAACTCAGTGAGCATGAACATGAGGAAATCTTCCACATCTTCGACTGGAAGTCTCGCTGTCATATAGAATGCGCCGCCCGGTTTCTGGCAGACAACGCCCGGAATCTTCGAAATCTCTTCATAGGCAGCGTCTCTTCTTGCGCAGTACTCATCTCTTGCCATGTCATAGTATGACTTATCGAGTCTGTACAGAGCGGCAGCTCCGACCTGCTCCAGTGTAGGACAGCAGAGTCTGCCCTGAGCAAGCTTCAGGATTCCGCTCATGAGCTCTTCATTCTTGGAGATGACAGCACCTACTCTGGCGCCGCATGCAGAGTATCTCTTGGAAACAGAATCAACCAGAATGACTCTGTCGGCAAGATCTTCAAGCATTCCGAAGGAAGTAACCTCTCTGCCGTCATATGCGAACTCTCTGTATACTTCATCTGAGATGATCCAGAGATCGTGTTCTTTGGCGATTTCACCGACGAGTTTCATCTCATCAAGAGTCAGAACTCTTCCGGTAGGATTACCCGGGCTGATACAGCAGATTGCTCTCGTCTTAGGTGTGATTGCCGCCTCAATGAGGTCTTTCTTCGCCCATGCGTACCCGTCATCAGCAGAAGTAGTCAGCGGAACGAGTACTCCATTAACCTGGTTGCAGAATGTGTTGTAGTTTGTGTAGAAAGGCTCAGCGATGATTGCCTCTTCTCCAGGATTGAGCAGCGCGGTGAATATGAGAGTCAGCGCCTCTGAACCGCCATTTGTAATCAGGATGTTGTCTCTCGTATAGTGCATGTCGTACATGCTCATATAGTCGATCATCGCGTCAAGAAGTTCCGTTACGCCGCCTGATTCAGCATAAGCAATTACTTTTTTGTCGAAGTTGTCGATTGCTTCCTTGAAGCAAGGAGGCGTTTCAACATCCGGCTGCCCGATGTTCAGACGGTATACCGTCTTCCCGTTGGCTTCCGCTTCGAAACCATACTTGTTGAATCTTCTGATCGGTGAAAACTGCATCGATCCTACTCTGTTGGAAATGTCCATTTCATCTGTCTCCTTTTATTTTTAATATATAGTGCTATATCGCAAAGGCATCCGCCTTTATTGAAGTGTATTATGTGAATCCTCAACTGTCTGATCCACATCTATATTATTATCGCATTTTTGTTTCTTCATGAAAAGAAGATATTCAATATTTCCTTTCGTTCCTGTGACAGGAGAATATGTCAGACCCCATGCGTAGAGACCGTTCTCTTCTCCATAAGATATCACGTTCCGGATAACTTCCTTGTGTACTTCAGGATCTCTGACGATTCCTTTCTTCCCGACCTGGTCCCTGCCGGCTTCAAACTGCGGTTTCACCAGGCAGACAAGGCATCCGCCGTCATCCAGAAGCTGACCGGCCACCGGGAAAACGAGCCTGAGCGAGATGAACGAAACATCAATGCTGATAAAGTCTACATCCCTGCCGATCTCATCAACATCAAGATACCGCACATTGCACTTCTCCATATTGACAACACGCGGATCATTTCTCAGCTTCCAGTCAAGCTGACCGTAACCGACATCGATACAATAGACCTTATCCGCTCCATTTACGAGCATACAGTCGGTAAAGCCTCCCGTGGAAGCGCCTATATCGACTGCCTTCGCCCCATTGAGGTCGAAATTCCACGTTTTAAGGGCCTTTTCCAGTTTCAGCCCTCCACGGCTCACATAAGGGCAAAAGTCCTCTTTTACGTCGATTTTGGCTGTCTCAGCCACAGGTGTACCGGGTTTATCACATCTCTGACCGTCGACAGAGACAAGCCCGGCCATAATTGCGGCTTTGGCTTTTTCCCTGGAGGTAAACAGACCTCTTTCAGTTGTCAATACGTCAAGTCTTTTTTTCATCTTGTGTTCTATCTTGTGTTCTGGCGTATCACTTCTGCGATGGATTCTTTATCCAGACCGTATTTTCTGTACAGCTCATCCTGACTGCCGTGTTCGATGAACTTGTCAGGCCAGCCGAGATTGATCACTTTGGTAATGCCGTCTGCAGTCAGAGCCCGAATAGATTCTCCTACTCCTCCGGTGACGATGCCGTCTTCAATCGTAACGATCAGAGGAACCGTTTCTGAAGAAGCACGGAGCATATCCTCATCAAAAGGCGTTACACTCGCGATATTGATCACTCCTGCGTAAATACCCTCCTTTTCGAGCAGTGCTGATGCTTCCAGCGCTGGTTTAACCATGGATCCGACCGCCCAAATGTCGGTATCGATGCCCTCTTTCAGTCTCTGGGCCTTTCCTTTCTCTTCAGCAGGCTGCATCTTGAGATCCACAGCCTTGCCTCTCGGATACCGTATCGCGCATGGACCTTCTGTTTTGAGGGACAGTTCAAGCATTGCTTCCAGCTCCGGTCCGTCTTTTGGTGCGAAAACTGTCATATTCGGCATAGACCGCAGATATATCATATCAAAAAGACCGTGGTGGGTCTCGCCGTCAGCTCCCACTACGCCTGCCCTGTCGATGCAGAATGTCACAGGCAGATTCTGAAGACATACATCCTCCAGTATCTGGTCATAGGCCCGCTGCAGAAATGATGAGTAGACTGCTACATACGGCCTCTGTCCGGCCTTTGCAAGACCTGCGGCGAATGTAACACTGTGGGCTTCCGCAATCCCTACGTCAAAGAATCGCTTCGGATACTTTTTGCAAAAGCCTTCCAGCCCGACGCCATCCGTCATTGCAGCGCTGATACCGATTACGCGCTTATCGTTTTCTGCCATTTCAGTAAGCTTATCACCGAAAACACGTGAATAGGATCTCTCTGATGATTGGCTGAGCGGCTTGCCTGTATCAACATCAAACGCACCGATTCCGTGAAAAACATTAGGGCGGCGTTCAGCATTAGAGTAGCCTTTTCCTTTCTGCGTGACAGCATGAATGAGGACAGGTCCGCTCAGTGACTTGGCCCTCTCCAGTGTCTCACAGAGATCCCTGATATTGTGTCCGTCAACAGGTCCTATATATTTAAAACCGAGTTCTTCAAACAGGATACCGTCGATTACAGCGTATTTGATATTCTCCTTAGCATTGTGGATTCCGGAGACAACACTTTCACCGACAACCGGGACTTTGGAAATACCTTTTTTGACCCTGGTCTTCATGTGCAGATATTTATCTGTACTCGTAATGCGCCCCAGTGATCTGGAGAGACCGCCGATGTTCTGTGATATAGACATGCCGTTATCATTCAGAATAACAATGATATTCGTATTCATACTACCGGCATTGTTAAGCGCCTCATATGCAAGTCCGCCTGTCATAGCTCCGTCGCCGATCACTGAAACGACCCGGTAATCGTCGCCGCTCAAATCTCTTGCTGCTGCGAGACCAAGTCCCAGCGAAATCGATGTACTGCTGTGTCCGGTATCAAAAACGTCATATTCGCTTTCACATGCCTTCGGGAAACCGCTGAGGCCACCGTATTTGCGGAGATTCTCAAAGCCTTCCATTCGTCCTGTAAGGATCTTGTGGACATAGGACTGGTGTCCCACATCAAAGATCAGCTTGTCAACAGGAGTGTCAAAACACCGGTGAAGAGCTATCGTGAGTTCAACGATACCGAGATTTGAAGCCAGATGTCCGCCGGTTTTGGAAACTGACTCGACGAGAAAGTCCCTGAGTTCATAGGACAGCAGCTCAAGCTGATCGTAGTCCATCGTCTTAAGGTCATCCGGAAATTTATGTTCTGTCAGGAATTTACTCATTTCAATACACCTAATCAATAAACTCTGGATGCGAGCATTTCCGCCAGATCGATAAACAGTTCGGCGTTATCGTAATATTCGGCAAGGGCTTCTTTCGCTGCATCCGTGAGTTCTCTTAGTTTTTTCTTAGACTCTTCCAGTCCGTAAAGGGCAGGATACGTAGCTTTATTATTGGCCTCATCATGTCTGACTTCCTTCCCCAGGATTTCCTGGTCCCCTTCCACATCGAGGATGTCATCACAGACCTGAAAAGCGAGTCCCAGGTTTTCAGCATATACAGTAAGGTTTTCGAGTTCCTCATCCGTGCATGATCCGAGTCTCGCACCTGCTCTTACAGCGCCAATTATCATATCAGCTGTTTTTGTTATATGTATGTAGTCCAGAAGTTCTTTTGAACACATTTTGTTCTCTGCTTCGATATCCGCAATCTGACCTGCAACCATACCGGTGACGCCGGCGCCCTTTGCGATCTCATACGCGGCCCTTACCCTGCTTTTAAGAGCGTCAAAATTGTCGAAGTAAAGAAGCATGTCCCGCTGCATAGCTTCATAGGCAGCTGACTGCAGTCCATCACCGGCGAGAGTTGCAACCGCATCCCCGAATACCATGTGATTGGTCGGAAGCCCCCTCCGCAGCTCATCATCATCCATGCACGGAAGGTCATCATGGATCAGAGAGTAGGTGTGAATGTACTCCATAGCGCAGGCGTAAGGAAGCGCTTCCTCCGCTTTTCCCCCACAAAACTCACAGGCCGCCATCAGAAGTACCGGCCTAACCCTCTTTCCTCCGGCGGAAAGGCTGTATCTCATAGAATCGTAGAGAGTAATGCTCTTCTGGTCAATATCCGGTATAAAATCCATGAGATGTTCATCGAACAATCTCTTGTACTCATCAAAGGTTCTGTCGATCATTTTGTAAGTACCTCCACTCGCTGCTGCGCTTCCTCAAGTATTTTTGAACATTCTTTGTAGGCAGTCAGACCTTCTTCATAGTTTTTGATTGCGTCCTCCAGTGATGTCTCCTGTGATTTCAGTTTTTCTGATGCTTCCTCCAGTTTTTTAAGAGATTCTTCAAAAGTGGTTTTCTTTTCTGCCATCTCCACAACCTCCTTATCCGATATGGGTGATTTCCGCTCCTGCTGTGCCGCGGCCTGTTTCAATCGTTACACTCTGGCCGACAGTCAGGGCATCCGTTCCGCTGATAATTTGACCCTTGCTGTCCGTCACAACACTGTACCCCCTGGAAAGAATCGATTTGGGGTCAGCGGAGTCGAGCAGCGCCTTCAGGTGTTCCATTCGTTCTTTTGATGTTCTTATTTTCAGTTTCAGATTATCGTTTAATCCTTCAAACAGACGGTCAGCATTCATCTGCTCATAAGCGATTCTCGTGCTGATTCCGGCCGCAAAGGCATTTGGATCCAGTGCTGCGAGTCTGTTCTTTTTAAACTCGATATTCTGGATGAGACTTTCTGCGAGAGATGTTCCCAGTTCTTTAATATACAGCCTGAGTTCCTCTGTGTCAGGTACAGCCATTTCAGCAGCTGCAGTCGGCGTAGCCGCACGAAAATCGGCGACAAAGTCGGAAATCGTGAAATCCGTCTCATGTCCGACCGCAGATATTACAGGTATGCTGGATGCAAATATGCTCCTGGCGACTATCTCCTCATTGAATGCCCAGAGTTCCTCCATAGAACCTCCTCCGCGGCCAGTAATAATCAGATCGATGTCACTGTGATCCCTGTTGAGGGCATCGATTGCATTTGCAATATCCTGCGCGGCAGCAGGTCCCTGAACAAGAACCGGATAAATCAGTATGTCCACATAGTTGTTCTTGTTTTTAACTGTTCTTATGATATCCCTGACAGCAGCCCCTGTCTCAGATGTTACCACAGCTATCTGTGACGGGAATTCCGGAAGTGCTTTTTTGTGCTCCGCAGCGAAGAGACCTTCTTTTTCCAGTTTTGCCTTCAGTTTTTCGAACTGTATGGCGAGTTGTCCTTCCCCGTTCACTTCGATGTCGCGTATGTTCAGGGAATAGTACCCTCCTCTTTCATAAACCGAAATATACCCGGATGCGATAACCTCCATTCCTTCTTCCATCGGACAGGTTATTCTCTCCAGATTCGACGCCGCAAGGAAACAGTTTATCCTGCTGGCTTCATCTTTCAGAGAAAAGTAAACATGACCCGAACTGTGGAATTTGAGATTGCTGATTTCTCCGATGACGGAGACATTCCCCAATATTGGATCCGTTTTAAGAACTCTTCCTATGTAGTTATTCAGTTGTCCGACTTTTACCGGTTTCAGTCCCATAAGAATCTTCTGCCAAGGAATGCTGTTCCAACAGCGTTATCCGATGACATATCACCGGGTGCGAAGTGGATCCCGATTCCTTTTTTATTCAGTCTCTCCGTAATAGTACTCCTGATAAATCTGCTGGAAGAAACGCCGCCGGACATATATACATCCCGTAATCCGGTCATCTCAGCGCTCTGAAGGAGCATTTTGACGATTGAATCTGACATCTTTTCGAACGCCTCTCTTATGATTTGTTCATTATTGATGCCTTCTTTGCCGGCTTCCGCAAGTTTATTTCTGATCTGTGTGTCAAATCCCGATAGATGAACGCAGCGTTCTTTTACCTTAACAGAAGTGAGTATATCTGTTCCGCTTTCAGCGGAAAGTGCCATTTCATCCAGAACCTGTCCGCAAGGGAAAGGGATTCCCATTTCAACGCCTGCTCTGTCAAGAACCTGTCCATATGAAATATCTTTGGTTCCGCCGATGATTTCTATATCATAAAACGAGTTTTCTCCATTGTAATTCTTAAAAGTTGCTGCATTTTCCGGCACATGTGTCTTGTTTCGCACAAGCAGCACCTCACAGGTACCACCGGAAAAATGACATGCGATGAAATCCCCTTCCGGTCTTTTCTCAAGAGAAGAAACGACCGCTTCTATATGCCCCTCCTGATGTGAAAAACCGACAGCAGGAACATCCAGCGCAGAAGCGATGGAAACAGCCTGACTCATTCCGGCCGTGAAACAAGGCATATAAGAACCCCTGACTGCTCTGGGTCTGGTAGAGTATGCAACAGCACCAATAGACCCATCAAATTTTTCTCTGAGCTGCCCCAGTATTTCCGGCAGGTTCTGCACGTGCTGAAACAGAGCCTCGGACTGTCTGATTCCGCGTTCCCCTTCTCTTACTTTCAGAAACTGCCGGAGATCGATTACAGCAATGTTGCCGCAGACAACAGCGGCAGAGGTTTTGTAATTGCTTGTGTCCAGACCAAGGACATATTTCTGAGCCATTTTATTTTCCCTTGGTTACAGCCCCCAGCACTCCGTGAATAAATCTTGCAGAGTTTTCGGTACTGTATTTTTTCGCCATATTGATTGCTTCGTTTACTGTAACAGCTTCCGGAATATCATCGCAGTACCGGATTTCACCGCAGGCAAGACGCATAATTGCCAGATCGACTTTCGGCATTCTGCTGGTCTTCCATTTTGAAGCGCATCTGTTTATATCCTCGTCGATTACTTCTATGTTGAGGGCGATCTGCGATAAGAGGTTCCCACCCCTGGACGCATGGTCTCCGGGCAGTCTCTCTGCAGCGAGTTTTCTTGCGTTTTCTTCATTGAGAGCTTTCGTAGCATCCATTTCATAGAGAATCTGCATCATAATTTCACGTGCTTCATTTCTGGTCATCTTTTTTTACCCCCTCCACATGGATGTTCACAGCATTTAACTTCATATTTGTCATGCTGCGGATTTCTCTCTTCACATTGTCCTGTATATCCCAGGCGACCTGAGGTATTTTGCAGCCGTAAGACACGATCACATGCAGATCGATTTCAATATTGTCATTATTTCGTGTGACCTTTGCGCCTTTAGCCACAAGTTCTTTACCGCGTATACTTTTGCTTATGATGTTCGTAATGCCGCCTGCCATTTCCGCCACTCCTTCTGTTTTAAGAGTGGCATTGATCGCGCATACCGCCAGCACGTCATCTGATACGGTCAAAACCTCTTTATCCTCTGCCATTATTCTCTTCCTTATCTTCCTTTTTGTTCACCTTCATGATGACTTTTTCGATACGCCTGTCTTTGACGGAGCTGATCGTAAACACAAGATTGTCAAAGAATACTTCTTTGCCGATATCATCTTCATCCGGTATCTCTCCGAACATATCAATGATGAAGCCGCCTATCGTTTCGGAATCCTCCGACTCAAGATCGGTTCCCAGTTCTTCATTGATATCGTCCAGATACATGCTTCCTTCGATTTGGTACAGATCTTCCCCTATTTTTGTCAGTTCCTGTTCTTCTTCATCGTATTCATCATCGATATCACCCATGACTTCTTCGATAATATCCTCCATCGTTACGATTCCGCAGAAGCCGCCGTATTCATCGATCAGGATCGCAATCTGCTGTTTTGTCCTCTGCAGTTCAAAGAACAGTGAATCGATGTTTTTGGTCTCAGGTACGAAGTAAGGAGTCCTCAGTATGGATCGGATATCCACGTTGTCGAATCCAAGTTCGCGGGCCTGAATCAGATAGTCCTTTATATAGAGTATGCCTATGATATTGTCACTGTCATCTTCATATACCGGTATTCTGGAGTACTTCAGACTCATCAGTTCATCGATATACTCTTCAGGGTCATCGTTGATATCAATTGCAAAAACATCAGTACGAGGCGTCATGATCTCGTAAGCGAGAATATCATCAAAGGCGAACACGCCGGTGATCATCTTCTTGCCCTCTTCCTTCAGTTCTCCGCTCTCCTGCCCCGCTTCGAGCATTTCAACGATATCCTCCTCAGAATACTCGTTATCGTTCAGATCGGCTCTCTGTCTGAAAAGTTTCAGGAACAGGATTGCAATACCGGCGATGCATACAGTCACAGGCTTAAGGATTACCGTCAGTACTTTGATACTGCCTGCAGTGGACATAACCACTCCCTCTGCGTGCTGCATGGCGATTCGTCTGGGGAGCATCTCACCAAGGGACATCAGGAAAATCAGTGAAACAAGCAGTACAATGATAAACGCGCAGATGATTGCCGCTGTATCAGATTCCCAAAGCCTCATGAACCAAGTATAAAGAGGCAATCCCAAAAACACCATGCATTCAATACAGTAAAGCATGTAGATGAGTACATTCATCACCCTCAGCGAGAGCTTGTAAACCGGCGGATTTTCCATGACAGGCAGCGCCGAAGCAGCCTTTCTGTTCCCGTCTTCCGCAAGTTCTCTGATTTTCATTTTGTTAGCTTCTGATATGGATTTTCTCGCAGCGGCGAACCATGCGTTTATCAGAATAAGTGCCAGACCAATAATCACGCCCCATAAGGGCACCATAGACCCATCTGACATTTGTTATTTCTCCTTTCTGAGCATATACATCCCAGCCACAGGCTGAGCCATCTTTATCTTTAATATCTGTTGCGGATGAGGCGCACTCATCACAGAGTTGCCCTCTTCGTCCTTCATGCTGTCGATCGTCTGTACAAACGCATCGCCTTGCGGACCAAAGACTTCAACAACATCCCCAACATCCATTTTATTGCGCTGTTCGACAGTTGCGATTCCGGTAGTGCTGTCATAGTCTCTGACGAGACCGACAAAACTGTATTCCCTGGTATAGGAACTGCTGCGGTATTCCTGATCCTCACCGGTGGGTTTTCTGAAATAAAAACCTGTTGTGAATTCTCTGTGGCTGGCTTTGCACATCTCAGCTGCCCAAGCGGGATCGTAGCTGTATCCCGCCGGATCTCTGTAATATTCATCCAAAGCCTTCCGGTATGCTTTAATCACATGAGCGATATAGAAAATACTCTTCATTCGCCCTTCGATTTTAAAGGAACTGATTCCTGCATCGATCAGCTGCGGCAGATATTCCAGCATGCACAGATCTTTGCTGTTGAAGATATACGTCCCACGTTCATCCTCATCAACAGGCCAGTATTCTCCCGGCCGCTTTTCTTCTTCGAGTCTGTACTTGTACCTGCAGGGGTGGGCACAAGCGCCTCTGTTCGCGTCCCTTCCCGTCATAAAATTGCTGAGAAGACATCTGCCGGAATATGATATGCACATAGCACCGTGTACAAAGGCCTCCAGCTCTGTATCATCCGGAAGATTCTTTCTGATTTCGATGATTTCGTTCAGCGTAAGTTCTCTTGCGAGAACAAGGCGTTTAACACCCTGATTCCTCCAGTAATTAGCCGTAATATAATTTGTCGTATTCGCCTGTGTGGAGAGATGAATCTCCGCATCCGGAAGTTTCTCTTTCAAAAGCTGCATGACTGCAGGATCAGAAACAATATAGGCGTCCAGCGGGATATCCTGTATCTGTTTAAGATACTCTCTCAAAGGCTCAATATCTTCATTATGGGCATAGACGTTCAGGGCCAGGTGGCAGCGCACACCGCGCTGATGCGCGTAGCTAACGGCCTCTCTTATTTCATCGACCGTCATATTCCCCGCTCCGGCTCTGAGGGAGAACATCTCTCCGCCGAAATAAACAGCATCTGCCCCATATTCTATTGCGATTTTCAGTTTTTCAAAGTCGCCGGCCGGCGCCAGCAGTTCAACTTTATTCATATTCGGTTATCGTATTTCCTCTTGTCAATCAGGCTGATCGAAATGCCGTCGCCAACTGCAAGAACGGTAGTGTCGGCATAGTCAAGACTGTTTATGTAATCAATGAATCTTCTCATTTTTTTTATGGAAGTTTTGTATCTTCCCCTGGTGTCGTACTGATCTGAGGCAGTCATTCCCTTCATGAGAACATTATCGCATATGACCATACTGCCATCATTCATCAAAGGCATCGCCAGATCCCAGAATTCCCTGTAGTGACTCTTTGCCGCATCGACGAAGAGAATATCAAACTTTTCGTTCTGATCGAGTGAGGCTATTACAGTACGGGCATCGCCGCGTTTTACCTCAATATGATCTGCAAATCCGAGATTTTCAATATTCAGCTGCGCCGCATCTGCCGTTTCATCATCGGACTCGATCGTGATGACGTCACAGCCGCAGCAATCTGTAAACACACATGACGAATAGCCCACTGCAGTACCAATTTCAAGTATGCGAGCGGGCTCTTTCAGTTTCAGTATCACTTTAAGGAGCTTCTCTGTATCCTTTAGGATAATCGGAACATGCTCTTTTTCGGCAAATTCCCTGAGCTCCTCAAGCTTTGCGTTTCCATTGACGTACAAATTGTCAATGTACGCGGATATTATGTCATTGGTAATGTTCATATCGGCTTTGTTGATACGCCGGATCTACTGTTCCAGATCCTCCTCAGTCCAAGGATGAGCTGAAACATTCTTTTCGTGTTCTTCGTTGGTTTTAGCGTAATAAATCGTGCCGTCCGGTCCCGCGTAGAAGAACATGTCATCTGTATCAGCATAGTTCAGCACACCGTCAATCGCAATTTCCGGAACGGAACAGATCGGACCCGGTATCAGACCCGAAACTTTTCTTGCATTGTAAGGTGAATCTGAATCCAGCTGCGATACTTTGAGGTCCACCCTGTCTTCATCGAAGATGTAGCATACAGTTACATCGCTTCCCAGGGACATATCCTTATTCAGTCTGTTGATAAATACTCCTGCGATATGAGCCGCATCCTCTTCCGTCGCACAGCCTTCCTTTGTTACGATTGAAGCAAGGGTCAGGAATTCGTGAATCGAATAATCGGATTGCTCTATCTGGGCTTTTCTCTCAGTTAAAACTTCATCCATCTCATCAAGAGCCATCTCAGTGATGCTCTCAACAGTCGGATCAGTTTCAGTTATGTAGTATGTGTCAGGGAACAGATATCCTTCGAGCGGGTGCATCACATCTTTGTTCAGCACTTCATCCGTCAGGAACCAGTATTTGCCGATGAGTTCTCTGACATACTCTTTATCGTCCCATTTCGCGAGGATTTCTTCGCTTGAGTATGGTGTTACTGCAGCAAGCGCATCAGCACATTGTGTCAATCTGAAACCTTCAGACAACTGGAACGATGTTTTTGATATGTAATCAAAGTCACCTTTGTTGATCGCGCCCATCATCTCCGGAAGCGTCATGGATTTATTGAATACATAAGTGTTCGCCTGCAGTGAATTGTACCCGCCGATTCTGGCGTTGATCTTGGCAAAGGTAGGATTCTTAACGAGACCTGCATCGTCAAGAATCTCGACGATGGCAGAAGCTCCGCTTCCTTCAGGTATTGTTACCGTTATATCTTCCTTGTCATTTGAATCAACTGCGCCGATACCGCTTAGGTACAAAAACAGTCCTGCTGATACCCCGGCAACGAGTATCAGCAGTATGATGAATAAGACCTTTAATTTAGACATTATTTAGATCTCCCTAAATATTCTCCTGTTCTTGTGTCGATCTGGATTCTCTCCCCTTCTTCTATAAAGATAGGAACTTTGATGACTGCTCCGGTCTCGACTGTAGCGTCCTTCGTCACATTGGTGGCTGTGTCACCCTTGACTCCGGGTTCCGTCTCTGTAACCAGAAGATCTACAAAATTAGGAGCTTCAACGAGAAAAGCGTTGCCTTTATAGAATTTGATGGTAGCTTCATCATTTTCTCTGAGGTACTTCATCGCTTCTTCAACCTGATCCTCCGCCAGAGGAATCTGATCATAGGTTTCAGGATCCATAAAATAATACAGTTCTCCATCTGAATACAGGTACTGCATCGTCTTAGTCTCAATGTGAGCCTTAGGGAATTTAGCGTCAGGATTAAATGACTCTTCCTTGATAGCACCCGTGAGAATATTCTTGTGCTTGGTTCTCACAAAAGCCGCTCCCTTACCTGGCTTTACATGCTGGAAGTCAATCACTACATGTGGATCGCCATCAATTTCGAACGTAATACCTTTTCTGAAATCTCCTGCATAAATCATATGTTTCT
The DNA here is from genome assembly GCA_902772685.1 of uncultured Eubacteriales bacterium. Classification (GTDB taxonomy): domain Bacteria; phylum Bacillota; class Clostridia; order Peptostreptococcales; family Anaerovoracaceae; genus Lentihominibacter. The sequence continues at coordinate 13,827 of CACYBO010000017.1, forward strand.
CGCCTTTCTTCTATAAAAATGATATAAATCTGACTGATTCACTTTCATTGATTATAACAAATCCAGTGATTATTGCCAAGTCTCCCGGCTCTTTACATGACATCTCCGATGTCACCCATAGGGCCCATGCCGAAGTCCGCAGCATCGCCAAGAATCTTATACACATCGGACATCATTGTGCTGAATCTCATCTGACACTGGAAGTATTCGCTTGTAAGCGGATCCTGCATCAGAACCGCGCTGAGCTGCTGCAGCTTCACAAACTCTTCCTGATCCATTTCGTTGCCGAGCATCTGACTTGTCTGGAATTCAAACTGCTTCTTCATGAAATCCTTTATCGCTGCATCCAGATCGGGATTTGCTTCTACTTTTTTTCTCACATCATTGTACTGTTTGCACTCTTCGGATTCTTTGATTGCTGTTGCAAGCTGATGAGCCTGATCATATACATTCATAATTAAACCTCCATAAATACAGGCAATATAATTGGGCTTCTTTTTGTTTTGCCATAGATATACTTTCTCAGCCCTTCTCTGACGGCTGTTTTAATGCCATTCCAGTCTTTCATGTCCCTGGACAGACAATCTATGATAATAGACTCGGCCCTGTCACAGGCGGCGTCTATAAGATCTTCATTTTCTCTTACATAGACAAAACCTCTTGAAATAATATCCGGTCCTGATACAATCATGCTCTCATTTTTGTCTATGGTCGCAACCACGATGATCAATCCTGATTCGGAAAGCAGCCTTCTGTCCCTGAGAACGATATTTCCAACATCTCCGACTCCCAATCCGTCGACGAATATTCCATCTGCTTCCGCTGCGTCTTCTATCTTGACGGCGGTTTTGCTGTTGATCTGGAGACAGTCCCCGTTTTCAAGGATAAAGATGTTTTCCTTAGGCATGCCGAGGTTCTGAGCGAGCTGCGCATGCGTCATGAGATGACGCGCCTCACCGTGGACGGGCATGAAGTACTTAGGTCTTATAAGAGAATGCATCAGTTTGAGTTCTTCCTGGCACGCATGACCCGAAACATGTGTCTCCGCTATGTCGGAATAGATGACCTCCGCTCCCTTCTCGACCAGTTTATTCACAACATTGGCTACCGTAAGCTCATTACCCGGGACCGGGGTCGAGGACAGAATTACCATATCGTTCGCACGTATATTGATACTCCTGTGCTCATTTGAAGCCATCCTGGCAAGCGCCGACATCGGTTCTCCCTGGCTGCCTGTTGTTATGACCACCATTTCCTTATCAGGCACATTTCCTGCTTTGTTCAGGTCGATCAGTTTGCTGTCCGGAATCTTGATATACCCGAGTTCCCTGGCAAGGTCAAACACATTTTCCATGCTTCTGCCCGAGACAGCCACTTTACGGTGACATTTCAGGGCAATATCTATAATCTTCTGTATCCTGTGAACGTTTGAAGAGAATGTTGCTATTATGATTCTCTTGTTAGTTCCGCGGAAAATGCCTTCCAGCGTCTCTCCGACGACCATCTCAGACTGTGTGTAACCGGGCCGGACAACATTTGTGCTGTCGGCCATCATCAGAAGAACGCCCTCCTGTCCAATCTGTGCAAGCCTCGAGAAATCGATAG
>CACYBO010000018.1 GCA_902772685.1 uncultured Eubacteriales bacterium
GATATATCTTTTCCCATTCTCCGGACTGAATGACACACCATCCTTCAGATTGATTTTCACTATGATGTCACCATCCGCATCCCTGATAAAATTGTATTTGTGATTATACTCCACCGGATAAAACCCGATGTTTTGATACCTGTTGCGCGCTGTATCCCTAAACAGCATTACCTGAATACGATTTTCGGGAGTGTCTTCACATATGCATGCTGTAAACCAGTTTTTATCAACAAAATGATCATAGTTCAGAACGACATATGTTTTTTTACGCTCTTTGTATTCCAACCACAGAACGGATCCTTTTTCAATGGCACTTTTTACTCCGGCACTTCTCGAAAACTTGACACGATGATGATCAAGCAGCGCCTCATACCGATTCTCAAAAGCAAGTTTGGCGATCTCCGGATGGTCAGGATATGCAGGTTCCTGCATCCTGAACGACATGGGCCAGGTGCTGAGTTGAATCAAATTTGCCCGATTATCGCTCTGAATGGCTTCGATAATATTCATCTCAACGAACAACCTTTTTCGCAAGTGATATGCAAGACTGTTAAGCACCCTGTTTTTCTCTTTTTCATCTCTTTCTTCCCATGCCCTTATGATGTGCATACCTTCAAGGGCGTTAGTCAGACTCTGAAGGTATTGATTTTCATAATTAAAGTTAAAGTCAGGTGAAAAAACCGATGCTGTCTTTCTTAGATTATATGCAATTTCTTGTGATAATACGTACAGCCTTTGAATCTCAGTTGTGAGAACAGTCACCGGATTGTCTATACAGTCTTTCGGCACACTTTCAGAATCTGTGACGAGCCGTTCTCCCTGCATCCAGAAGAGAATCGCCATGACTTTTTCAAACAAGTCCCTTTCTCTAATCGGGTCACGCCGCTCAAGCATATCAAAAAGCGCATTTTCGATATTGCTTCGCTCATAGCTATCCATCACGAATATCTGTAATTTTTTCTGCTGGTTATCCGGATGGTTGTCGACTCTACGTAACAGTTCAAATATGCTCTCGACAAAAACACGATCCACACGGTCAAGCTCATCCGGATCTCCGCACTCTGCCACAACGGAATCATAATAGGTTCCTCTGCCGGGACTTTCAGAGCTCCCTTCATATAGATCTACCCTGTCATTCTCGTTAAGTCCAAGGCCAAACACGTCTATACCTATTGCGGGTTTAAGCAACCAGGCGTAGGCATATACGCGTCCTGTAGTTATGTCTTGCTGTGCAGTAAGAAGCAAGGCAAAATTTTGTCCTATGGGGAAAGAGTGTGATGTCCCTGTTTTTGCAAAACGTCTGTTTTCTTTATCAAACAAGGCCTGTAATCCGTTCATATAGGCGGTCTGATTGCCCTTGACTTTTCTCCAGAACGAACAACTCTCTGTAAGCAGAGCCGGTTCCTGTTCCAACAATTCCCTCACAGACTCAATGGAATCGTCGGTAAGTGTGCCCTCCTCTATCAAATCCCTGATTTTCTGTTGCGCGTCATCTGTCATATACGGCATCAGCAAGACACTATGTTTGTCTTTATACTTGCTTATGCACGCATCAAAATTGTTGCAATACCCGCATTGAAGGGAAAACCTGCAGTGTAGTTCTTCCAGCAATTGCTCTCCATTCTCACATGAATCGATCGTTGCGCAGACATCTTTGAGTTTTTCATTCAAAAATACATCCAGCTCGTCAAACGCGTCTTTTAGCCTGAAGGAATGCTCAAGCAGGTTATCCGTGACGTGCTCTCTATTCCAAACGATTCCTTCCTCTTCATTCACGTAACAGTTTTCAACACCCTTGTCCTTGAGGATGCTGTCCAGGAGTTTTACGTATAACGCGATTTGGATCGCCGCACCTTTCTTAAGATTTGCCGCATTTTTCGCATCGATCACCGTCAGGAGATATTTCCCGCCCGAGTACTCTGCCTTGATAAAATCCGGAAGCATGCTGCTGCTGAACGATACTGTTTCAGAATCCCCCACATATTGTTCTGTGAATGTGTGTGAGGCCTTCAGGTATGATTGATACAGGTAGACTGTCTTATCTGTTTCTTTGAGGTTTCTCAATGCATCCACGGTTCTCCCAAAGGCAGATTCATCAGATTCGCCTTCCTTTGCAGTAAGATCGACCACCTGGCAGTCTGCGTCTTCCTTTAGTCTGTTCAGCAGTATTTTCTCCCAATCTACACCTGCTTGTATTGCTGCAGTCATCTCCTGTCGATCTGGCTGTTGCAAGCCAATTTGCTCGTATCCCTCTTCTTTAAGGCTGCTGCAGACCAGATACTTATCACATTGTGTTTCATAGTATCGGCCGATGATCGACGGTTTCAGTTCTAATGTTAATTGCATGGTGTCTCCTTCTGATTGTTGTCCGTATTCGATGTCCTGTTGATGATTTCTGTGTTTAATTCTATCATACTATGCTTGATCTTTATAGTTTCCTGTGCGGATGACCAAGGCTGCCGGAACAGGAACATTTTTAGTTATTGACGGATTGGATTCTTCTTTTGAGGACTTTTACGTGTTACAATGAATCAGGCAAAATGGCTCATGCAAAAGCACTAAAACATAGCTGTCAGCGGGGGCAAAGGATGAAATCTGAGATTCAAAATACCGATACAAGCAGAGCGCGGCACATATACGATCAATTCAAAGCGCGCGCTTCCAAAGATGATGAGTTTAACGATTGGGCGGGATACCGGGAAAGGTTGACGGAGTTTGTGATCAGTTGCATCCCTTTCGGCTGCTCGCTCCTGATTCTCGGCGCGGGCAAATGCAACGACCTCGATCTGAAGAAACTTGCAGAACACTGCGAC